>CAXUNV010000017.1:0-20247 GCA_964252355.1 uncultured Chthoniobacterales bacterium
ACCTTATAGTGCGACCCTCTCATTTCCGCCTATGAACACCTCCGCAGCCCCCAAACCGGCCAGCCCGCGTTCCGCCCCCGAGCGGGGCGAACTGATGAACGGCGCCGAGATCCTCGTCGCTTGCCTGGAGCGCGAGGGGGTAGAGGTGATCTTTGCGTACCCGGGTGGCGCGAGCATGCCGATTCACCAAGCGTTGACCCGCTCGGAAATCATCCGCACGATCCTGCCCCGTCACGAACAGGGCGGGGTGTTTGCGGCCGGCGGCTACGGCCGGGCCACCGGGAAAGCCGGCGTTTGTATGGCCACCTCGGGACCGGGCGCGACCAACTTGGTCACCGGCATCGCCGATGCCTACATGGATTCGGCGCCCCTGGTCGCCATCACCGGCCAGGTGCCGCAAGAGATGATCGGGCGCGGTGCGTTCCAAGAAACCGACTTTTTCGGGATGACCCTGCCGATCGTCAAACATTCCTACCTGGTGATGAACATCCAGGAGATCCCGCGCGTCGTGAAGGAGGCGTTTCACATCGCGCAGAGCGGCCGGCCGGGACCGGTGGTGATCGACATCCCGAAGAACATCCAGAACCAGAGCACCCAGCCCCTGTTTCCCACCGAACTCACCCTGCGCGGATACCAGACCCCGCCGCCGGCGGACCCGGTGGCGTTAAACGAGGTGATCGGTCTCCTCAAGAACGCCCGACGACCCATGATCTACGCGGGCGGCGGCATCATCACCGCCGACGCCGCCGAAGAACTGCGGGAATTTGCCGAGCGCGCGCAGATCCCCGTGGCCACCACCCTGATGGGCATCGGCGGTTTTCCCGAAAACCATCCCTTGTCGCTCAAATGGCTCGGGATGCACGGCACGGTCTACGCCAACTGCGCGGTGAACGAGGCCGACCTGCTGCTCGCCTTGGGCGTCCGCTTCGACGATCGGGTGACCGGCAAAGTCCAAAAATTCGCCGAGCACGGCACGATCGTGCACATCGACATCGACTTTTCCGAACTCAACAAGAACAAAGTCGTCAAGCTGCCGATCCACGCGGACATCAAACAAGCGTTGTCCGAACTCAACCGCCTCTTGCGCGAGGCTGGCCACGAGCGCGTCGCCGCGGATTACGCCAGCAACCCGGAGTGGCGCGAACAGATCGCCCGTTGGAAAAAACGTTACCCGCTCGATTTCCGGGACACGGAAGACCTCATCCAACCGCAGCACGTGGTCCGGGTGTTGCACGAAATGACCGGCGGTGAGGCGATCGTCACCACCGGCGTTGGTCAGCACCAGATGTGGGCGGGTCAGCATTACGACTTCGTGCGCCCGCGGCAGTTCATCACCTCCGCCGGGCTCGGCTCCATGGGGTTTGGGTTCCCGGCCGCGCTCGGGGCGAAGGTGGCGTTTCCAAACACCCACGTCGTCGACATCGACGGCGACGGCTCGTTTTTGATGAACGTGCAGGAACTGGCCACGGCCCACATTGAAGGTATCGCGGCCAAGGTCATCATCCTCAACAACCAGCACCTCGGCATGGTGGTGCAGTGGGAAGACCGCTTCTACAAAGGCAACCGTGGGCACACGTTCCTCGGCGATCCGCGCGATCGGGAACGCATCTACCCAGACTACGTGCAGCTCTGCTCGGGCTTCGGCGTGAAATGCGAGCGCGTGCTCCATAAAAAGGACCTGCGCGCCGCGATGGAACGGATGCTTGCGTCGGACGAATGTTACGTCCTCGACGTGATGACGCCTTACACGGAGCACGTCTTGCCGATGATCCCGGCCGGAATGACTTACCGCGACATCATCATCGACGAGCGCCACGGCCTGTTCGAAGGTTGACGGCCTCCCCTGCCGCGTCCACGGGCGGCTTTGCCGAACCGCGAGTCTCACGCCGACCATGCCATGACCCAAGATCCACGAGCGTTGTTGGCCGGGGTACGCCTGCCGCGCCTCTCACCCGATCAGCCACGGCCAGACCACGACCTTTTGGCCCGGTTGGAAGGCCTGGAGGATCATGACCTCACTTTGACGGACGCCAGCAAGGCGCCGTGTGTGCGGGCCTTGCTCTGGTACGCCGCCGGCAACCTTGCGGCGGCGCATGCCATCGCCCAGGCGTTGCCGGGTCCGGACGGCGCCTACCTGCACGGCATGGTGCACCGCGCCGAAGGCGACTTCGACAACGCGCGCTATTGGTTCTCGCAAGCCGCCGCCCACCCGGCCTCCGCCGAGCTTTACCGGCACGTCGTGGTCAACAGCCCCGCCATGGCCTCGCGCCCGCTGTGGGACCCCGTTCACCTCACCGATTTGGTGGAAGAAGCCGGCCCCACCGGCCTTACCCCGGAACTTGAGACGGTGCTGCGGATCGAATTCGAGGGGTTGTTCGACTACTTCACGGACACCAAGGCGCCCGTCGCTTGAGGCGCGTCCCATTGCCAAGATTGCGCAAGACCGCGCGTGATTGCGCAGGATTGTAAAAACGGGGATGGCCCAAGCATGTGCCCGGCCGCGCGACGCAGGGAGCGCGGACGCCCAGCCCGCAACGCGCGAAGCGCCCTCCCCCTTCGTATCCTTCTGTTGAAAATTTCCGGGCTCGATTTGCCACGGCCCAGCGCGCCGTGTAGTGGCGGTGTTCACCATGGAAGAGAACGAACTGCTCGCCATCCGACGCCAAAAACTCACGGACCTGCAGGCCCGCGGCGTGGATGCGTTCGGCGCGGCGTTCGACGTCGATGGCTCCATCGGCGAGGTGCGGGCAAAGTTTGCGGAAGGCGCCAAGGCGAGGTTGGCCGGCCGGATCACCGCGCTGCGCAACATGGGCAAGAGCCAATTTTTGGACCTCTCCGACGTCACCGGGCGCATGCAGGTCTTCGTAAGCCTGAAGGAACTCTCCCCGGAAGACGCCGCGACGTTCGCCGCGCTTGATCTCGGCGACTTCCTTGGCGTGCAGGGCGAGTACTTCACCACCCGCACCGGCGAACCGACCGTCCGCGCCGAGACGTTCAACGTTCTCGGCAAGGCCCTGCGCCCGTTGCCGGACAAGTGGCACGGCGTGGCGGACGTCGAGGTGCGCTACCGGCAGCGGTACCTGGACCTCATCGCCAACCCGGAATCGCGGAAGATCTTTTTGGACCGAAGCCGCATCGTCGCCGAGGTCCGCCGCTTCCTCCACGAGCGCGGCTTCGTCGAGGTGGAGACGCCCATGATGCAGACGGTGCCTGGCGGCGCGGCCGCACGTCCCTTCCAAACGCGCCACAACGCGCTTGGCTTGGACTTCTTCCTCCGCATCGCCCCAGAGCTTTACTTGAAGCGCCTCCTGGTGGGTGGCTACCCCAAAGTCTTCGAGCTCAACCGCAACTTCCGCAACGAGGGAGTCTCACGGCGGCACAACCCGGAGTTCACGATGCTCGAGGCCTACTGGGCTTATGCCGATTTTGAAAAGATGGCGGCTTTGGTGGAGGAACTGATTTGCAGCCTCGCGCAAAGCGTCGCGGGAAGTTTAACCGTCGAACACCGGAACGGTGCAGGCGAAACGATCAAGACCGTCGACTTGCGCCCGCCTTGGCGACGGACGCGTTATCATGACCTCATCCGCGACCTTGATCCCGCTTGGTTCGACTACCCAAAGGAACAAAAGGTTTCCCGGTGCGCCGAGCTTGGCGTGGAGGTGCGTCCGGAGATGGCTGATTTCGAACTAACCCAACAAATCTTCGAGAAGTTGGTTGAAGAGAAGACGGTCGATCCCTTGTTCGTCACCCACCTGCCCAAGGAACTCGTGCCGTTGGCCAAGGGGAACGCCCAAAATCCGGACCTCGTGGACGTGTACGAACTCATCATCAACGGTCAGGAGATCTCACCGGGCTACTCTGAACTGAACGATCCCGTGGTGCAGCGCGAACGGTTGTTGACGCAGGCCGGTGAAGAAACCCAAAAGGTCGACGAGGCATTCTTGTTGGCGCTCGAGCACGGCATGCCGCCAGCCGGCGGGATCGGGATCGGCATCGACCGGCTCGTCATGCTGTTGACGGGGGCGGAATCGATCCGCGACGTCATCCTCTTTCCTCACCTTAAACCCAAGAACCCCGACGTGTAACTCCCCGGCGGCATGACCCCCTCCCTGGCCCAGGAACCGCCGGCGCACGTCCCGCCGGAAGCGCGGTTCGCGCACCGCTTCAGTCTCTTCAACGCCGTCAACTTCCAAATCCTGCTGGGGTCGCCGACCATCATCTACGCCAAATCGCTCGGGGCGAGCTCCACCACGGTGGGGATCGTCGCGGCCCTGGCGCCGCTCCTGACGGTGCTCCAGCTGCCCACGGCCTACTTCATCCCCAAAGTCGGTTTCAAGCGCTTCGTGCTGTTCGGTTGGCTGTCGCGCACGGTCATCGGCGTGATTTTCGCCGCGACCCCGTTGATCCCTGCATTCGATGCAACCACCAAGACCTCGGTGATGTTGATGAGCCTCTTTTTGTACAACGTCCTGCGCGGCGTCTCGACGGGCGCTTGGCTCCCGTGGCTCACGGCCCTGGTCCCGGAGGTTGACCGGGGCGAGTTCCTGCGTCGGGACCAATTGCACGTCCAGCTTGGCGGGATCGTCGCGATGGCGCTCTCCACGCTCGTGCTCTGGTCTGGCGCCCAGCCGTGGCGGTTCACCCTGCTTTTCCTGTTGAGCGCCGGCGCGGGCACCCTCAGCCTCTCCTACATCCGCAGGATCCCCGACGTCGAGATCGGCGAAGGGGTCCGCACGTCCGGTCAGCCGGTGCCGTGGCTGGCCATCCTCAGATACCCGCCCTTCGCCAAACTGCTCACGTTCAACGTCGTTTACAACTGGGTGATCGGCGGCCTGGGCGCGTTCACCATTGGGTTCCTGCAGACCAGAGCCGGCTTCGCCGCCGGCCAGATCCTCGGGTGCGCGCTGCTCTCCTTCATCGGCGCGTTCCTCAGCCTGCCGCTGTTCGGGCCCGTCCTGGGACGGACCGGCAGCAAACCGATCCTGCGCGTCGCGATGGGGTTGCAGCTTGGGGCCATCCTCGCCTGGCTATGCATCTCCGGCAGCTTCGTCGCGCCGACGGCCCTGACCGTCGCGACCGTCTACTTCGTCAACGGCTTTGCGGCCGCGCTCTTCGCGGTGGCCAACGTGAAGATCACCATGGACACCATGCCGCTGATGGGTCGCAACCACTTCTTTTCGCTGTTCACGGTCTTCACGTCGTCGAGCCTCGGACTGGCCCCGATCTGCTGGGGCGTCTTCCTCGACCTGATCGGGAAAAACGAGCGCTTCATCGGCCCGTTCCAACTCACCCGCTACAGCCTCTACTTCCTCCTGCTCGCGGGACTGGTGGGCGCCACCTTTGTCCTCGCCAACCCTTTGATGGAAAAGCGGGGTCAACCGATCTCGCTCGCCCTGCGCGACGCCGTCATCGTGGCGCGGCTGCGGCTCTACGGGCGGTTCTTCAACAGGTAATACCAATGACAGGGCGCGTCTGGTAGAATTCCGGAACCGCGCAGCGCCAGCCCGGGGTTCCACCTCCAAGCTGGCTTGCTCGCCGCCGTGCTGAAGGGTCACTAGACATGGACTGGATCCGCACGGGTGTACGGCTCACGCCGCCTTTCCTACCACCGTTATAAACTCTTCGGCTGTGCCTCACGGCTTTTCTGCCCCAAGTCGCGCTTCCCACTCGCGCATTTCTTCGACCAGTTTTCGATAGATGCGGCCAACGGCTTCCGCCGGCAGCGGACCTCCCTGTGACAGAGCTTGCGCCCTCTCGATTACCTGTTCCTCGCGCCGGGGAACCGTGACCGGCAAATGCGCTTCACGCTTGATGGCGCCCACCTCTTGGACCACTCGGGCCCGTTGTTGGATGAGTTCAACGATGCGTTGGTCCAGCGAATCAATCTGTCGACGATACGCGGCGAGCTGTTGCTGGTCACCTGCCTGGGTAGATAGGGTCGACATGAACATGGCCGCTAAGATCAAGATGTTGGTCTTCATCGACTTCTCTGCACCTGAATGCTGATTTCGGGGTGGTTTGGTAGGCGTTCCGGGTCTCGAGCCGCACCTGCTGCTCCTTTAGGACGTGTGTGGCAACTGGGGGCTTAAACCAGCCACTCCCAGAAATGCCACACACCTTCCAAGCGGATCTAGATACCTTTGATTTCCCCGCCGTCGATGCGGACGGAAGTGCCTGTCAGCCACTTCGCCGCCGGGGAAACCAAAAAAGCCATCAAGTCAGCGACCTCTTCCGGGGTGCCGTATCGACCAATACCTGCCTCCGCCGGAAACTTTTTCGTCGCTTCCTCTACCGTCAGCCCATTGGATCGGGCCCATTTTTCTATGAAAGTTCTTCGGCGGTTTGTCATCACTGGGCCCGGGACGACGCTGTTGACCTGGATACCATCCTTGATGCCTTGTTCCGCAAAGGCTTTCGCGAGCGCGATGATCGCCGCGTTGATGGTGGCAACCGCGGCGAAGCCAGGTTTGGGATCTAGAGCGGCACTCCCGGAGATCAGAACGACCGATCCCTGGGAGACTTTAAGGGCGTCCCATGCGAGGGTCGTCAGACGGCGCGCCCCGTGGAGCTTCAGCTCCAGGCCGTCCTGCCACTGTTCGTCGGTCATCTCAAACAGGTCAATTTGTGGCACCGCTCCCGCGATGTTCAGAAGGGCATCGATCCTTCCAAAGCGCTCGAGCGTCGTCTTTACCAAGGTCTCCGCCGACTCCCTGGTGCGCAGGTCAAGCGCAACCGTTAGTGGATCCGCGCCGATCGCTTTTACCTCCGCTTCCACCCCCTTGAGCGCCTCCCGATCGCGAGCCGCGAGCGCCAACCCAGCGAAATCCGTCGCGAGGCGCACCGCGGTAGCGCGTCCGATCCCTTGACTTGCACCTGTCACGATGGCAACCGATTTTGACATTTCTCCTTGTCCTTCATTTGACTTCCAACACCGATGGCAGAGCTCCGGAACCGCGGAGCGGTGAGGGTTGCACCCCACGCTCGCTCTCCTTCTTTCCACCGCGGCTCCGGACGGGATTCGACCAAGGTGGGTCCAGAGGTGGCATAACTCTTGGGTGACCACTCAAAAGGTGAGCGTCTCGCAGGCGGCCTCGCGGATGATGTCGATCACCACCTCGGGCGCCGTGAGGAGCGGGGTGTGATCGACTGGGTGACGTCGGATCTTTGCGGTCATGCGCTCCGCCATGAAATGTTGCGTTTTCGGGTGGATCATGCGGTCTTCTTCCGCGATGAGGAACCAAGCGGGTTTCCATCTCCACGCGGGCTTCGGCGCTTTCTCCTGAATGCAGCGGACCGAAATCGGCCGTTGCACGGAAGCAGCGATCGCCTTCGCCTCATCTGAAGCGTTGTGGGCAAAGGCGTTCTGAAAACCCTCCCGGGGCATCCAAATCAAACCGTAGGCGTCGGGCTGCAGACGCGGCGCCTGCGGATGAGGGTCTCCACGATAGAATACCTCCGCCACGGTCTCACCCTCGTCGGGAGCGAGGGCGGCGATGTACACCAGCGATCTAACCTTTTCGTTTGTCGCCGCTGCGATCACGGCGCCAGCGTAGGCATGACCGGCAAGCACGACTGGACCGTCGGTTCTCTCGAGAACGCGGTTGAGTGCAGCGGCGTCGTCGGAAAGCGATGTCAGGGGAAGCGGCGCGCAGATCACTTTGAGGCCTTGATGCAGCAGGGGGAGAATCACCCGACTCCAGCTGCTGCCATCTGCCCATGCCCCGTGGACGAGAACCGCCGTGGCGTTGTTAGCAAATTGTTCCATGTTTTTTACCTCTTTGGAATTCCCAACCTGAAGCCGACCCCAGTCGGCGGAGCCGTTGGCCACCCGCGGCCAAGGATGCTCCCCTTCGCCCAGCCGCGCCTGGGTTTTCTACCGTCCCCCGCGACGATCCCGATCCTGATGGGTTGCGACATGGTCTTTCTCCTGCGTGGTCAACGCGCTGGCGATCCGGCGTAGACAACCACCATTTTCCCGCCGGCTTCATTGGCCTCCATGACCCGATGCGCTTCGTGGATCTCCTCGAAACCGAACACGCGGGTCGGCTTGGCTTTTAGGCGGCCGGCCGCCACTTGCTGCGCGATCTCCTGCAACGGCACATCCGACAGCGGGAAACCCGGCGTGCCGAACACGAAACTGCCGAAGAAGGTGAGGTAGACGCCGCTCGCCATTTGCAGCAGCGGGTTGAAATCCTTGATCGGCGCCAACCCACCCAACCAACCCGCGAGGCACGCGCGGCCGCCCCGGCGCAACATGGCCAGGGAATCGAGAATGGTGCTGTTGCCGACCAAGTCGAGCACCGCGTCGAGGCGTTTGGCTTCGGGAATGCGCTTGGAAAGGTCCGACCCCTCCAGCTCTACTCGCTCAGCACCCAATCCCTCCAGCATCGCGAACCGTTGCTTGTTGCGCGTCGTGGCGATAACCCGCGTGCCGGCATCGACCGCCAGGTTGACCGCCGCTTGGCCGAACGACGAGGTTGCACCCCGGACCACCAGGGTCTGACCCTCGGCGATCTCGAGGTTGCGGAAAAGGCAGGTCCAGGCGGTCGCGTAAGTCTCCGGAATCACGGCCAGCTCTGCCCAAGGCAGATCGGACTCGATGAGCGCCACGTTCGAGGCCGGTGCGCGGGTGTACTCGGCGTAGCTGCCGTTGATGGTGCGTCCGAGACCGCCCATCAGCGCCGCCACTTTGGCCCCGACCGGGAACTCGCCCCCGGGGCAGGCTTTTACCAACCCGACGCACTCGACCCCGATCACTCCTGCGGCTTCGGCCCACTCGCCCCGCCGCATGTGCGTTTCGGCGTGGTTGAGGCCGAACGCCTTGATCTGGATGACCACATGGCCGGCCTTGGGCTCCGGCTCCGGGATCTCCTGGTACACGAGGCTGTCGAGCCCCCCGAACTTTTCTAGGACGATGGCACGCATGGAGATTTTTCAGGTGATGGGTTCAGTCAGGGTGTGAGAAAGTTGCGGATGGCCGCCGCGATCTCGGCGGCATGCGTCTCTAGCGCGAAGTGGCCCGTTTCGAAGAAGCGGACGACCGCGCCCGGGAGGTCGCGCTTGAACGCTTCGGCACCGGCCGGCAGGAAAAACGGGTCATGCTTGCCCCATACGGCCAAGAGTGGCGGCCGATGGGTGCGGAAGTAGCGTTGAAACGTCGGGTAGAGCGCGACGTTGCTTTGGTAGTCACGGAACAGATCGAGCTGAACCTCGTCAGCGCCTGGGCGCGCCAGGTAGAAGTTGTCCAGCGAGAAGCCGTCCGGAGAAACCGTCGCCTCGTCAGCCACGCCGTGGGTGTATTGCCAGCGCGTCACCTCAGGGGTCAGGAAGGCACGGAGCGCATCCCGGTTGGCCGGCGACGGCTCCCGCCAATAGGCGCGGATCGGGTTCCAGCCCTCGCTCAGGCCCTCCTCGTAAGCGTTTCCGTTCTGAGAGACGATGGCGGTGATGCGCTCCGGGTGTCTCGCGGCGATGCGAAAGCCGGTCGGCGCGCCGTAGTCGAAGACGTAAAGAGCGAAGCGCCGCAGACCAATGGATTCCGTGAGGCCGTCGATCACATCGGCAAGGTGGTCGAAGGTGTAGGCGAACTTGCCCCTTGCCGGCATGTCCGACTGGCCGAAGCCCGGCAGGTCGGGTGCGACCAGGCGAAAGCGATCGGCCAGGAGGGGAATCAGGTCCCGGAACATGTGGCTCGCGCTGGGAAAGCCGTGCAGCAACAGCAGCGGTGGCGCGTCGGCCGCACCCGCCTCGCGATAAAAGATCTTCACCTCGTCCACCTCAGCAAAACGATATTTGATGGCAGTCATCGCGGTCCCCTTTCGAGGTTTGTTAGCCACATCGCGTTTACGGCAGAGATCTCTCGACTTGGCGCAAGGCCCGTCGTTGCCGACGCGCGTCTGCACAGCCGTGGCACACACTGCGCATTTCGGTGGAACGACCCAGCGTTCACAGAACGCCTTGCGATCTCCATAAAAAGAACGCCTCCTGTGAGGAAAGTTAACTGATGGGTATTTGCGTTTGGGTTCACCACTTTCACACCCCTTTCTTACACGGCTTGTCTCCAGTCACCCTAGCGACACCTATCCACGGTTCCATGGTTCCAAGGAGCCGTTGTTAACCAGTCGATGGGGCTGCCCCACAACCTCCGACGGAACTATGGAAGACCAGTTCCTTCGAGCCATAGAGGTCCTGCACCACCCTGGTAGACTTTAGGGCGAGCTGGTGAGGCGCCCAGGCCGGCGACCCTTTCAGCTTCCAGCGACACCAGTTGAGGTCTGGGCAGAGCTATCTATCGGCTCCTTAAGCGAGTAAGTGTAAGAGGTCCAAAACAGTGACCGGCAGACCGCTTTTTCCAGTTCGTCACGCGGCGTGTAGATGACCATCACCCCGGGCGGTACTAAGCCAAAGGCTGACGAGAAATGGGGTTCTGCCCATCCGCGCACGATGGCCCAGTGTGCACAACTTAATGGCAGCGTAAGGTAGATCGTCGTCGCGCCGAACAGAACTCGCCCAAACTCCCGGCCGGTGATGAAGGTAGACCGATCATCAGTTGCCAAGTCTTCGTTCATCCGGAGTGACACTAGGCGCCCGCTGCCGACCGGACAGAAGTGTGCCTCGACGCCCCGCCACGTCGCCACCTCTCCGAGGAGCTCACGCAAAAGATGCTCGCCGCCGTTTTCACCGCACTGGACGTGGAGGGGGCCGCGGATCGTGGCAGGTCGCTTGCCGTTCCTGCGGGGAAGCGCAAGGAAGTCGCTAGACGGGCAGGTTCCGTGGAGTGAGTCGTCCATCATTTCCTCCGTGTTGCATCGGACCGGGGATGGGAGAATGCGAGCACCCTTGGATTATCCCAACTGACCAGGACCCATCCTACCATCGACGGGCAAGCGGTGAAATGCGCCGGAAGCACCTATTTGTATGGCTCGGTAGAACTACCGTATGGCCGTACCAAACGGCGGGCAGACCGCTTCCGCCTTCATCAAACCGTTGGCGGCCTGCCATGGACCGTCCCTTCAGGCTTGTACGCGAGAAGGAGGTTGCCCGCGCCATCTCACGCTGGCATCGCTTTTCAGTCGCGCAACGAGATGACGACCTTACCGATCCGCGCGTCCTTTGCCATGTGACGGTGTGCCGCGGCGTATTCCCCCAGTCCGACAAAGACCCGATCGATCTTGGGCGAAAAGTGTCCCTCCGCCAAGCCTTCCCAAATGCAACGCTTCGCGCGCTCGACCGGCTCGGCCTTGGTCGGAAGGCCCAGTCTAGGGTGTCCCGTGAAGTCGAAGATTCGGAAACTGGCGTGCACTTTGAGCCCCCGCAAGGCGCAGGCGCCCAGGGGCAAGGGCGTCCCGTTGTCCATCGCACCCAACTGGCCATAGGCGATCACCCAGCCGAAGCGTTTGGTCGCCCAGATGAGCTCTTCGAGGCCGGGGCCGCCCACGGCATCGTAGATCACCTCGGCCCCCCGCCCCTCGGTGCACTCAAAAACGGCTTCTTGGATATCCTCATGGCCGGCGACGAGCACTTGGTCGGCTCCGGCGGCGAGCAGCTCCTCCTGTTTACCCGCGGAGCGGGTCACGGCGATGCTTTTGCCCCCGAGCATTTTGATCCATTGGAGGGCGGCAAGGCCCATTGAAGAGCTGGCCGCGGTGACGACGACGCGTTGGTCCGGTTTAAGACCGGCAAGTTCCACGAGCGCGAAGTAGGCCGTGAACAGCCCGGTGTTGGCCGCAGCGGCCTGTTCCGGGCTGAGGTTTCCGGGGTAGGCCAGCAGCGCCCTCTCGGGGTACAGGATAGCCTCGCCATGCGCCGTGTAGTCCAAGAGCGACACGGCGGGAAAGGTCGACACCGGGTCGCCCACCTTGAGGCGTTTAATCTCCGGACCCACCGCCTCAACCACCCCGGCCGCCTCGTAGCCGATTTGGGCAGGAAAGACCGGCTCTTCGCAATGGAAACCCTCGCGCCACAGCAGATCAAGGCGGCTCAATGCAAGGGCCTGCACCCGAATGCGCACCTCGTTTGCGACCGGCTTGCGCAAGCGCACGTCCTCAATCCTTAGCACCTCCGGCCCACCCGTTTGGTAGAAACGGATGACTTTGGTGATTTTGTTCATGCCGGAGTTGAACCGTCTACCCTCGAGGGTAGCTTAGCTCGGTCGAAAACCTGTGGCGATGAGACGAGCCGAGTGTTTTGGTTAGCCCGAAAGGGCTACCGACCGCACTCGAACGGGTCCGGGATCACACCCCTCACCCACGCGCACCAGTCGCCTTTTGCTGGTCGGTCTTACAAAATATCGTGTAACGTGCCGCGGCTGGAGCCTAGCCGTTGATGGAGCTATCGAGGTACGTCTTTGAGGCGCTGCGCAAGGATGACGAGTTTATCCTTTCTCGCGGGCGGAGTACGGCCGATGCACCGCAGGTCCTGATGCTTTCGCCGATCGCGGAGCACCCCGCACCGGAAAGCCTGCGACGGCTGGAGCACGAATCGTCGCTTCAAGACGCGTTGGATTCCAGGTGGTCGGCTCGACCGCTGACCATGGCGCGCTACGAGGGCCGCACGGTGCTCGTGTTGGAGGACCCCGGCGGCGTGCCCCTCGATCAATGGCTCGGCCGGCCCTTGGATTTGGCCTGGTGGTTGCGTCTGGCCATTGGCCTGTCGGCCGCGATCGGGCAGTTGCATCGGCGCGGCCTTATTCACAAGGACCTCAAGCCGGCCCATGTGCTGGTGAACGCCGGCACCGGCCGGTGCTGGCTGATGGGCTTGGGGATTGCTTCGCGGCTGGCCCGCCAGCGCCAGGCGCCCAAGCCTCCCGAGACCATCGCCGGAACCCTGGCCTACATGGCACCCGAGCAGACCGGCCGGATGAATCGTTCCATCGATTCGCGAGGCGACCTCTACTCGCTCGGCGTGACCCTTTACGAGCTGCTGACCGGTAGCCTGCCCTTTGTGGTGAGCGAACCGATGGAATGGGTGCACTGCCACCTTGCCCGACAGCCGGTGCCGCCCGCCGACCGGGTGGCGGGGATCCCCGGGCCAGTCTCCGCCATCGTCATGAAGCTGCTGGCCAAAGCGGCGGAGGAACGCTACCAAACCGCTGCCGGCCTGGAGCGGGACCTGCGGCGCTGCCTCGATGCATGGGAGGCTCAGCGACGCATCGACGAATTTCCGCTGGGCGAGCGCGACCGGCCCGACCGGCTCTTGATTCCCGAGAAATTGTACGGACGCGGTCACGAGGTCGAGACGTTACTCGCCGCCTTCGACCGTGTTGTCGCTAACGGCCGACCGGAGCTGGCACTAGTTTCCGGGTACTCTGGGATAGGTAAGTCTTCGGTCGTTAATGAACTGCATAAGGTGCTGGTTCCGTCGCGAGGCCTGTTTGCATCCGGCAAGTTCGACCAGTTAAAGCGTAACATTCCTTATTCGACTCTGGCGCAAGCCTTTCAAAGTCTGATTTGTCCGCTGCTTGCGAAGGGCGAGGAGGTGTTGGCCAGCTGGCGCCATGCCCTTCTGGAGGCACTCGGTCCCAACGGGCGACTCATGGTCGATCTCGTCCCCGAACTCAAGCTCATCATCGGCGAACAGCCTCCGGTCCCGGAGTTGCCGTCTCAGGAGGCGAAAGCTCGCTTTCAACTGGTGTTCAGGCGCTTTGTAGGCGTCTTCGCACGGCCGGAGCATCCCCTGGCCTTGTTTTTGGATGATCTGCAATGGCTCGACGCGGCCACGCTTGATTCTTTGCAGGATCTTTTGACCCAGCCGGACGTGCATCATTTGCTGGTGATCGGCGCTTACCGGGACAATGAAGTCGACTCGGCCCACCCACTGCGGTGCAGGTTCGAAGCCATGCGCCGGACCGGAGCGCGCGTGCAGGAAATCACCCTGGGTCCCCTCACCCGCGACGATTTGGGGCAGTTGGTCGCAGATTCGCTCCGCTGCGAACCGGCGTCCGCGGCCCCACTGGGGCATTTGGTGCACGGCAAGACGGCCGGTAACCCCTTCTTCGTCATCCAGTTCATCCACGCGTTGGTCGAGGAAAAGCTACTCACCCTCGATCACGACGGTGCGCACTGGCTTTGGGACCCGGATCGCATTCAGGCCAAGGGGCACACCGATAATGTGGTGGAGCTCATGGCGGGCAAGTTAAATCGTCTGCCCGTCAGAACCCAGAAGGTGCTCCAGGAGTTTGCCTGCCTAGGGAACCGCGCCGAGATCAGCACGCTTGCCATCGCTCACAGGACTTCGGAGGAGGCGGTCCATTCCGACCTTTGGGAGGCGGTCCATCTGGAGTTCATTGTGCGTTTGGAGGGCGCCTATGCGTTTGTCCACGACCGGGTTCAGGAAGCCGCCTATTCACTGATCCCGGAATCCGCACGCGCCGCGGCCCATCTGCGGCTGGGGCGGTTGTTGGCGGCGCACACCCCCCCGGAGAAGCGGGAGGAGACCGTCTTCGAGGTCGTCAACCAGCTCAATCGCGGCGCGGCCTTGATCACCTCACGAGCCGAACGCGAGCAACTGGCCGAGCTTAACCTGATCGCCGGCAAGCGCGCCAAGGCCGCCACGGCCTACGCCTCGGCGCTCCAGTATCTCACCGCGGGTGCAGCACTGTTGACGGACGACGCTTGGGAGCGCCAGCACGAGCTCGCCTTTCCGTTGGAGTTGGACCGGGCCGAATGCGAGTTTCTGACCGGCGCGCTGGCGGCCGCGGAGGAACGCTTGACGATGCTTTCATCGCGCGCCGCAAATACGGTCGAACGGGCGACCGTGGCATGCTTGCGGGTCGATGTGTACACGACGCTCGACCGGAGCGACCGCGCAGTCGCCGTCTGTCTCGACTACCTCTGCCATCTTGGGGTCGAATGGTCGGCCTATCCGACCTCAGAGGAAGTACGGCGGGAATACAAGCGGATCTGGTCAAAGCTGGGGAGCCGTACAATCGAGGAGCTCATTGAGTTACCCTTGATGAGCGACCCGGCATCGCTCGCAACCCTGGAGGTTCTGACCAAGGTCTTGCCGACTGCCAAGCATACGGATGCCAACCTTCTTTCGCTGGCCATTTGTAAGGCGGTTAATCTCAGCCTCGAGGGCGGCAACGCTGACAGTTCGTGCGTGGCCTACATATGGTTAGGCGTGGTCGCCGGACCGCATTTCGGCAACTACCAAGCCGGATTCCGATTCGGCCGGCTTGGCCATGAGCTGGTCGAGCGACGCGGGCTGAGACCCTTCCAGGCCAGGGCTCATCAGGTCTTCGCAAGTTGCGTGATGCCCTGGACGAAGCACGTCCGGGCTGGCCGCGACTTGTTGCGTCGTGTGTTCGAAATCGCGAACAAGATCGGCGATCTCACGTTTGCCGCGTACAGTTGCGCCAACCTGAACACGAACCTGCTCGCGGCGGGCGATCCGCTCGTGGAGGTGCAACGTGAAATCGAGCGTGGCCTCGCGTTTGCGAAGAACGCCCGGTTTGGTCACGTTGTTGACCAAGTCTCCGTGCAGCTCGGGCTGGTCCGGAGCCTCTGTGGCATGACGTCGAAATTCGGCTCCTTCGACGATGGGCAGTTTGAGGAGCTTTGGTTCGAACGCCATTTCTCCAACAACCCGAGCTTGGCGCTGCCCGAGTGCTGGTATTGGATTCGAAAGCTGCAAGCGCGCTTTTTAGCCGGGGACTATGCCGTCGCCCTCGAGGCCTCGTCGAGGGCGCAGCGGCTGCTGTGGACATCGGCGTCGATGTTCGAAACGGCAGAGTATCACTTCTACGGTGCACTCGCCCAAGCGGCGTCCTGCGAGCCCGCATGGCCCGATCGACGGCGGCAGCACCTTGAAGCCTTGGCCGCACACCAGCGGCAACTCGAAATCTGGGCGGAGAACTGCCCGGAGAATTTTGAGAACCGTGTCGCCCTAGTGGCCGCCGAGATTGAGCGCGTCCAAGGCTACCCGTTGGAGGCCGAACGCCTTTACGAACGGGCCATCCGCTCCGCCTCCGAAAATGGCTTTGTCCACCACGAGGCGCTCGCCAACGAGCTCGCCGCGCGCTTTTATGCGGCCCGGGGCTTCGAGAAGATCGCGCAGGCGTACCTGCGCGAGGCCCGCTACGGCTACCTGCGTTGGGAAGCCGCGGGCAAAGTGCGGCAACTCGAGGAGCTCTACCCGCAGCTGCGGGAGGAGACGTCGGCGCCCGGTTCGACGAGCACGATCGGCGCGCCGGTCGAACAGCTGGAGCTGGCCACCGTCGTCAAAGTCTCGCAAGCCATCGCGGGCGAGATTGTCTTGGAGAAACTGATCGACACGCTCCTGCGCACGGCGATCGAGCACGCGGGGGCTGAGCGGGGTTTGCTGATCCTGTTGCGGGGCGGTCAACCCGAGGCCGAAGCGGAAGCCACGACCGGCCCCGGCCGCGTCGACGTCGCGCTTCGACGGGCGGCCGTCACAGCTTCAGAGCTTCCCCAGTCCGCCCTCCAGTACGTGATCCGGACGCACGAGAGCGTGATCCTAGACGACGCCGCCTCCCAGACCTTGTTTTCCGAAGACGCCTACGTGCGGCAGCGGCGGCCTCGGTCCGTGCTCTGCCTGCCCCTGGTGAAGCAGGCTAAGCTCATCGGCGTGCTTTATCTGGAGAACAACTTGGCGCCCCGGGTGTTCACGCCGGCCCGGCTGGCCATGCTCGAACTGCTGGCCTCCCAAGCCGCGGTTTCGTTAGAGAATGCCCGACTCTATGCCGAGCTGGCAGAGGAAAACCGCGAGCGAAAGCAGGCCGAAGAAGCGCTTCGGGCCAGCGAACAGCGCCTGCAGGACATCGTCGACCACACCACGGCCGTGATTTTTGTCAAGGACCTCGACCTCCGCTACGTGCTGGTCAACGGCGAATACGAGCGCCGCCACCAGGTACAACGCGACCAGATCCGCGGCAAAACCGACTTCGACATTCATCCGCCTGAGATCGCCCGGGCGGTCTGCGTTAATGACCGGCAAGTGATCGAATCCGGCGTGCCCATCCAGTTTGAGGAAGCCGTGGTGTCGGTGGAGGGGGAGCGGTCTTGTGTGGTGAGCAAATTCTTGTTGCGCGA
Organism: uncultured Chthoniobacterales bacterium; assembly: GCA_964252355.1. Classification (GTDB taxonomy): domain Bacteria; phylum Verrucomicrobiota; class Verrucomicrobiia; order Chthoniobacterales; family JAFAMB01; genus CAXUNV01. The sequence continues at coordinate 17,052 of CAXUNV010000017.1, forward strand.
CCGCGCCGGCAAACCCTACGCGGTTTGTGGCATCGCGACGCCTTGGCACGCGCCCCGCCCCCGCTTGAGGCACTCGGGGGCCCGGCGCGCGGCCGCGGAGTTGGCCCGGGCCAACGACGCCCTTCGTGACAGCCTGGACGCGCTGGCTTCGGTGCCCGATCTGGACGACTTCCTGGGCCAAGTCATGGCCGCCATGACCCGGCAGTTGGGGGCCCTCTCGTCCACGTTGCGGGTGCGTAACTTCGACCAGAACACGATGTCGCTGGAGGTCGTCTTTCAAGAGGGCCGGGCGATGTCGCCGGCCGAAGCCGGCTACCCCGAAAGTTGGCGCAATGTGTCGGGCACGGACCTCCGGTTCGCCGATTTCTTTGACCCGCAGGCGGTTGCGCGGCACGTGCTTGATCCGCAAACGCCGTTCCCGGAGAGCCAACGCGCCTACCTGCTCGGGCTCGGGGTCAAAACGGTGCTGATGGTGCCGTTAAGTTCGGGAGGCCAAGTCAACGGCGGTTTGACCTTCCGTTTTGCGGAGGAGCGAACGTTCCAGTCGGAAGAGCTGGAAATTGCCCGGGCGTTAGCCACCCAGGCCAGCTTGGCCATTCAGCTCACCCGTTTGGCGAACGCCGCCCGACGAACGGCCGTGCTGGAGGAACGCAACCAGTTGGCGGGCGAAATCCACGATTCGCTGGCCCAATTTTTTACCGGGATCTCGATGCAGCTGGAAGCGGCGAAGGCGGTGCATGCAAGGGGGGATGACAACGGTCTGCGTTATGTGGAGCGGGCGGCCGAGCTGGCCCAATTCGGCTTGGCGGAGGCGCGCCGGTCGGCCTTCAGCCTGCAACCCTCGCTCACCGAAGGCGCGGGCCTGATTGAGGCCCTGCAGAAGCTGGTCGAGCGTTCCAACGTGCCCGGCCGGCTGCGCTGTCATTTTCACGCCAGCGCGGTGGCCGAAGGCGGCCTATCGTCCGAGGTCCGGCACGAACTGCTGCGCATCGCCCAAGAAGCCGTCAGCAACGCGGTGCGCCATGCCCAACCGACCGTCATTGGCGTCAGCGTGCGGGCTGAGCCACCCGACCAGCTCGTCCTCGAGGTCAGCGACAACGGCTCGGGCATGGCTCAGAGGCGGTCTGCCGGCGGGGAAGGGTTTGGCCTCGTCAGCATGCGAGCCCGGGCCGAAAAATTGGGCGCTCGGTTCGAGATTCGCACGGCGGCGGATCGCGGCACCAGCATCGTCGTGCGGTTGCGGCTTTCTCAAGGCCTTGCGGAAAGCCTGCAGCGCTAGCGAAAAACGCCGTTTGCAGCCACCTTTTACGTTGCAGGACATGGCGCTGATGGCCGGCATTCGACAGCCCCACCCTCCTATGCCATCATGGATGGCGTTTCCTTAGCAGTAGCCCCGAGCGCTCGGCTTATGAGCCCCCCCGCCACTGGTTCCGGCAGAATACCGCCCATCCGGATCTTGATCGCCGACGATCACCCGGTGGTCCGCGAAGGCTTGGTGACCATGCTGGGGCTAGAAGCGGACCTTGAGGTGGTGGGTCAAGCGCGCGACGGGGAGGAAGCTTGCCGGCTGTACGAGGAACTGCGTCCGGACATTTTGATCCTCGATCTGCGGATGCCCAAGAAGGATGGCCTGGAAGTGGTGGCCGAGTTGATGGCCCGTAGGCCGCGACCGCGCATCATCGTGCTGACCAACTCACCCAAAGCCGAAGACCTTCGACGTGCACTCTCCGCGGGCGCGAAAAGTTACCTTTTGAAAGGCGCCGAAGCCCCAGAAGTTTGGGAGACCATTCGCGAGGTTTACGCCGGCAGATCGTCGCTCCCGCGCGAGGTGGCCGCCCAGTTGGCTGATTCCATGGCTCAGCCGGAACTATCCCAGCGCGAACTTCAGGTGTTGAAGCAAATGGCCCTCGGCAAGAGCAACAAGGAAATCGGGCAGGTGCTCTACATCAGTGAGCACACCGTGAAAAACCACATCAAAGCCATCTTGGAAAAGCTCGACGCCGTGGGGCGCACGGAGGCCGTGGCGCTGGCGGCCCAACGCGGGTTAGTCAACCTCGGCTAGGGTTGGGAACATTGCGCCGCTGCGCCAAAGTCAGGGCGGAAGGTCCACGTTAGGTCCAAATTTAACCGCCAAGCGCACGGGCACCCGTCGTTTGGTTAATCAACCTGTAGACCTACCTTTATCCAATTTCGTCTGAGGCCGGGAAGCTCTACCCGCAGGGTTGCGGGCGGGGCTGGAGAGAACGGGGGCCTAAGGCGCAGCCCCGGGGAAGGCGCCGCCGTCCCAAGGGAGCGCGGGCGTCCCGCCCGTTTCCGGCCGCCACCGCGCCCTTGAGTTGGCGCGTATGGGACGTAGCCCCCAGGTCAGGTCACCTAGACGGGTGAGCCCTGCAGGCCCGCCCGCCCCCCCCGCCCCCCCGGCGGCGGGCCACCGCGGCCGCCGCTCCGGGGGCGCCCCGCGGGGCTGCGGCGGCGCGGGTGGCTTCGCAACCCGGGAGGAAAGCGCCTCGCGCAGACGATGCGGGCCGGGCCGCGCGGAGCCGGAGTCCTGCTACTCGCCTTCTTCTTTGCCCATCAATCGGTTGACCGTGTCAGTGCGTCGATCCGTGCTTCGCGTTGGAGGTGTTCGGCCGCGAAGGTGGAGACGCTGATGCGCTGTCTCGCAGGTGACGATAGGCGGCTGGCACGTTCACGGTCTTATGCGTCCAGTCAAACAGGCTGTAGTCTTCATAGTGAGCCATGGCGGCAGCATCGAGTGCTTCCTCGACTGATCGGCCCTCGTCGATTGCCGCGCGCACGGCGGCATCAAGCTCGCGAAGGTAACGAAGCGGGAATTCAATGTCGGCGGGACGCATCGGCCGACCGTGTCCGGGGATAATGGTGGCGTCTTCCGGCAGGAAGTCGCGTACCCGGTCCAACGTCTCAATGGTATCGTGATGCCGGCCTTCGAGAAGCCAGGGAAGAGCAGGCGACGGCGCCTGGATCATGTTGCCAACCCAAAGGACCTTGGCGTCGGGCGTCCACACCACGAGATCGCCGGGGGTCTGCGCGAAACCGAGATGACGCACCTCGACGATGCGGCCGCCGAGATCGCGCACGAGCGCGGCCACGATGGCGACCTCGGCCGGGTCGAGCCGGTCCTTGCCGGCCCGCCGCTGGTAGGCGCTCGTCGTCACCACGCCGTCGACGTCCAGGT
>CAXUNV010000018.1:0-20087 GCA_964252355.1 uncultured Chthoniobacterales bacterium
GCGCAAAAGGAAGGACCGTTGAGGTGATGGGCGCGGGGCGTGGCGTGACGGTGGAAACGGACGGGGCGGGCGCGGGCGGTGCGGTCGGCCGCTTGGACCGCCTGTTCCGGTTGACGGAGCGGGGCACCAATTGGCGGCGCGAGATCTTGGCGGGCCTGACCACCTTCGCCACGATGTCCTACATTCTGGCGGTGAACCCGCACATCCTGGCCGCGGCCGGCATGGATTTTTCCACGCTCATCACCGTCACGGCCTTGGGCGCTGCCATCGCCACTGCGGTCATGGGGTTGGTGACCAATTACCCGTTGGCGCTGGCGCCCGGCATGGGCGGCAACGCATTCTTTGCGTACCAGGTCTGCGTAGCCATGGGCATCCCGTGGCAGGCGGCGCTCGGGTTGGTCTTCTACAACGGGATACTTTTTTTGGCGCTTTCCTGGACGGGCGGGCGCGAGTTGATCCTCAACAGCATCCCGCCCAGCCTGAAAGTGGCGATCACCGGCGGCATCGGGCTCTTCATCGCGCTCGTCGGACTGAAGAGCGGCGGCGTGCTGATCGCCAACCAGGAGAGCTTCATCGGTCTGGCGCCGTTCACCTCGCCGCCTGTCCTGCTGGTGTTGGCGGGCTTGGCGTTGAACGTCGCCCTGCTCTGGTGGCGGGTGCCCGGCGCCCTGGTGATCGGCATCGGCGTATTGACGGTGGCCGGCCTCTTCGTGCCGAACGCTTCCGGGTCCGGTACGGTCACGCCGTGGCCAACCCGGCTGCTCGCACCTCCGGCGTCGCTCGCGCCGACCTTTCTGCAGCTGGATTTGGCTTACCTCTGGAGCCATTTCGCCGTGGCGTTCCCGATCGTGCTCATCCTCTTCTTCGGTGACATCATGAGCGGCTTGGCCACCATCATGGGGATCTGCGAACGGGGCTACCTGACGGACGCGGAAGGCCAGATCCCGCGGCTGCGGCCGGCGCTGATGGTTGACGCCGCCGCGGCGTGCTTCGGTGCCTGCCTCGGCACGTCGACGATCGCGTTGTACATCGAGTCCGGCTCCGGCGTGGCGGTCGGTGGCCGGACGGGTCTCACCAGCTTGGCCACGGCGGCCTGCTTCCTCTTGGCCTTATTCCTCAACCCCTTGATCGCCATCATCCCGGCGGTGGCCACCGCCCCGGCGCTCTTCATCGTGGGCGTGTTGATGTTTCAAGCCATGGCCAAGCTCGACTTGGAAGATCTCACCGTCGCGGTGCCGGCCTTCGCGACCGTGATACTGATGGCGCTGGCCACCGTGAGTGACGGCATGGCGATCGGCATCCTGCTTTACTTAGTGATCAGCGTCGGTACCGGGCGGGCAAGGCTCGTGCCTTGGACCACTTACGTGCTCGGCGCCGTCTTCCTGGCTCACTTCATCTTTTAACCCCCCCGTAGTTCCCCGCATGCACGGCCCTTTCCCCAACGCTGAAACCGAAACCCGGCGACATCTTGCGCTGGTCGCGCTGGCCAAACGCCCGGCCGACGCCTTGATCCGTGGCGTGACGCTCTTGAACGTCTTCACCCTCCAATGGCTGGAGAATTGGGACATCGTGGTGGCAGCCGGGCGCATCGCGTGGACCGGGCCGAGCGGCGAGTGGCCGGGTACCGCCAACGAAACTTTTGTCCGGACCGGGCTTTTCGCCGTGCCCGGGTTCGGCGAGCCGCACAAGCACATCGAGAGCACGCACCTGACGCCGGAGTACGAAGCCGAGCTGGTGATTCCCGACGGCAACACTTGGACCGTGGAAGCCTCGCACGAGTTCGCCAACGTCGACGGCCGGAAAAACGTGGAGTTCTGGCTGCTGCCGCGGCGGTACGGGTCGCCCCTCAAAATTTTCCCGGTGCCCGGCTCGGCCGTGCCGCCGACCGCGTTTGAGGAGACCGGCGGGTACAACGGGTACGCCGAGGTTTTCTCCGACTTGGAAAATCTTGAGGTGCCCGGACTAGACGAAGTGATGGACTGGTCGGCGGTTTGGAACCCGAAAAACCCGGGTTACGACCGCCTCTGGGGGGCGATGCAGGCGACGCAGGAGGCGCGCGGGGTCATCGCCGGGCACGGCACGGGGCTGTCGACGGCGGGCGAAATCAGCGCGTTCGCGGCCGCCGGCCTTTCCAGCGACCACGAATGCCGGCAGGGCGACGAAGCGTGGGACAAACTTTCCCGCGGCATCTTCCTCATGCTCCGCCCCGTGCACGGTGGCATGGAACGCGCCATCAAGTTGTTTGTGGAACGCGGGCTGCGCGACTGGTCCAATCTGTCATTGACCACGGATGACCGGGACGCGGCGGAGACTTTGGAATCCGGCAGCACGGATTATAACGTGCGGGAAGCCATTAAGGCCGGCGCGCCCGTGGAGGTTGCCTACGCCATGGCCAGTTACTACCCGGCGCGCCAGTGGCGGCTGGACCATTTGGTCGGTTCCGTCGCGCCCGGCCGGTCCGCCGACCTCGTGCTCCTGACCGATCCCGGTGCGGTCGCCATCTCCGAGGTGTTCGCCGACGGCCAGCCGGTCGCGCGCGAGGGACGCTACTTGCCGGAGGTGCCGCGTATTCCCTGGCCGAGTTGGGCCACGGAGACGATGAACGTCGGCGGCACGTTCACCGCCGACGACTTCGCCATCCCGGCACCCGGCGGCGTGCAGGAAGGCTCCGCACAGGCGGCGATCCTGGAACCCTTCTACTTCGAAGAGGCCCACATGGTGGAGACGCTTCCGGTGCGGGCCGGCCGGGTGGAACGGGGCGAGGGGACGACGAAGCTGGCGATCGTCGATCGTTACCACGGGAAGAAATCCGTCGCGAAGATGTTCTGGAAAAACGTGGGGCCACGCACGCCCGACTCGGCGCTCGCCTGCTCGGTGGCGCACGACCACCATAACCCGTGGGTGCTCGGCAGTGCGGACGAGGCGATGGCCCTCGCGATCAACGCCCTGGTGGGAATGGGCGGAGGTTGGGTGCTCGTCAACCGCGGGGAGGTGACTGCGACCGTCCGCTTCGAGGTGGGGGGATTGATGTCGGCGCGACCCGCCGCGGAGGTCGCGGCGGATCTGAAACATCTCTGGGCCAAAGCCGACGAGATGGCGTGGTTCGAGCAACCGCGCCTGCCGTTCTTCACGCCCGGATTACCGCGCCGCATGATCTTCGCGACGCTCACCTGCACGCCTTGGCACTGGGTGCTGGTGGCGCCTTCGACCCTGGCGCCGAGCGGGTTCGTCAACGTCACCACCGGAGAAACCAAAGACCCGATCCTGAGCGCCGTGGCAGGCTAGGGGAACGCGAAGTGGGGCAGGCCTCCCGCCTGCGTTTCCGGCGGAAGGTGGGCGTCTCCGCCTGCCCTGCTCCCCGTTTGGGCCGTGATCCGTTCGGCAGAGTGACCCGCTTTACTGCTGAGCGGCAACCAAGCGGGCACGCAGAGAACCAGCGCCACGCCAAAAGCCCGTTCCAGCCAAGCGGTAACGCCAGATGTGCGAAGGGTCGCGGATCGCAAGTTCACGGCGGGGCGGCAAAGCGGATGAATAAGCCGCCGGCCGAGGTGAGGCCGAACCCGACCGAGGTCCTCCTGGGGACCGCCTCCTTGAAGGCGCGGAGCCCGAAAAGCAAGCCCGCCCAGGCGAGGGTGCACACGCAAAGGCCGAAGGTGTTCGAGAAATCTTCGCCGGCCGCATTGGTCGCCACTCTCCTAGGAGTTTAGGAGGACGGGTCTGAGAACCACAAAGAGGGCGCCCCGGCCCCTCACGCCGTTCCGCATCGGTCGGCACTCGCCATCGAAAAGGCATGTCGTGGTCCCGAGTCAGACCACGACGAAGTCCGTCGTGCGCAACTCCCGCATGAGCGTTTCGTGCAGGGACGGCCGCGGGCCCCACGGTGGCCGCCAGCGGCCCGCACGCTGCGCGGGCCGGCCGACGACGAGGTGGGTGATGCCGTACTCGCGCACAAAGGACGCCAGCGTCGCGGCCACGTCTGAGCCACGCAGGCGGATGACGATGCCTCCCATGCGTTGGGCCGTCTCGAGCGTGTCGCCCAGTTGGCGCTGGAGGGCGCTGTCGATGCTGATAGGCGCCTCGCCGGGGGTCTGGACGTACACGGCATACCAGGTGTCGGCGTTCAGTTGCGCGGCGAGTCGGGCGGTCTTGCGCAGCAGGGTACCCGGGTCGGGGCCGCTGCTGGAGAGGGCCACGGCGACTTGGGCCACGCCGCCCGCGGTGTGCTCCACCCCACCCGCCGCTCCCTTGCCGTCGGTCGCGCGCTGACGCCGGTCAAGGAAATTGGCGCTTTCGGAGAGGGCAATCTCGCGCAGCCGAGTGAGGTTGGCCGGGGTGAAAAAGTTGGCCAAGGCTGAGCCGACCCGTTCCGGCGGGTAGATCTTACCGGCCAGGAGGCGCTCAATGAGGTCCTCAGCGGGTAGGTCGATGTTGACGATTTGATCTGCCCGGAAAAGGAAGTCGTCGGGAATGCGCTCTTTGACCCGCACTCCCGTCGCGCCCTCGACGATGTTGTACAGGCTTTCCAAGTGCTGGATGTTGAGCGTCGAAATGACGTTGATGCCGGCGGCGAGCAGGTCTTCCACGTCCTCATAACGCTTTCGGTTCTTACCACCCGGTGCGTTGGTGTGGGCCAGTTCGTCCACCAGCGCGATCGTTGGTGCACGACGGAGCACGGCCGACACGTCCATCTCCTTGAGTTCCACGCCCTTGTACGATGTGGAGGTGGGCGGGATGATTTCTAGGTCGCCAATCTGCGCCGTTGTTTCGGGCCGGGCGTGCGGCTCGACGTAGCCGATGACCACGTCCACGCCGCGCTTGCGCAGGCGGTTGCCTTCCACCAGCATCTGGTAAGTTTTTCCGACGCCCGCACAGGCGCCAAGGTAGACCTTGAGCTTGCCCTGGCGCTGCCGCTGGATTAACGCCAAGAAGTCGTCGGCGCGGGATCGGGCCGGGTTTGCGGTCTCGCCGGGGGCGCGGGAGGATGGGTCGGCGGGCATGAGAGTTGTGGTGCGTGGGCAGCAATGCCTCGGGCGCCACCGCCCGCTGCCTCAAACAGGGATCGTTCGTGAAGCGCGGCTGCGAGAAGCGGAGCCGGTCGTTGCGCAGCCGGCAAATTTGCGCCGGTCCCGGACGGATTTCCAGACCATCCCCATTCTGGCCGGTCATCTCCCTTGCGAAGCCGGTGCGCCCGTCCGGAACGGAGGTTTCGAGGCCCCGGTTGGCGACACTGGAACCGTCGCGCGCCATCCGCTTCGGTTCCATGATGGGGTCAGGGCGCGGGCCGACGGCGTGGCTGCCGCGGGCATCCGGACGGCGAATTGAAGTACGGCCGTCATCAGGACGACCCACACGACGCCCCCGCCGTAAAGGATTCTCAAGGCCCGGCGCGCGGCGCGCTTGGCAATGTTCGAGTCAAAGGTCACCGGCCACGAACCGTCGACGACCCACCGCAGTTTCTCAGGGCTGCCAGCCCCGGCCGGATTCGCTCGTTCCCCGAAATGTTCAGGGATGAAGCCCTCGACGGCCAGTTCCCGAACGAAGGCGTCCTTCCTTACACGGCTGAAGGTGTCGCGCGTGCAGCGGATCGTGACCCCACCCGTCGGGTGGTTTTCCACAAGGAGGTGCGTTTGAAGGCGACGATGGTAAAACTCGGCGGCGGCAGGCATTTGGCACGTTGGATCCGACTCTTTCATCAGTTAATTACGCCGTTGTGCGTGGGCGTGTCCGATGCCTCGCGAGGCACGGTTTTCGCGAAGTGCGCGCGGCTCAAACCGGCTTGCCGCCGCGAAGCTCGAACATGAGCTCTCGCAGGACGCGCAGTTCGCGCTCGGTCTCGACCAACCGTTGCTTGATGCCAAGCAAATGGCCGGTCCAGAAGATGACGAACAGCAGCAAGACGAGGTACGGGCCGCTGGCGGCGAAGAGGATGTCCTGCGTCGAACGGTCGAAGGCTGCCAGGAGCACGGCGCCGTGCGCCGGCCCGCCGTCGTGCAACGCACGCTCCACTTCGGCGCGCGCGAGTTCGCGGGTCTCAGCCAAGCGGCAGGCGTGCAGCCCCTGCAACAGCAGGATGGCGAGGCCCGCGGCAAGCGCCAGCACGACGCGGGCACGCCGGACAATCGCCCTGCGCGGACGCTCCCCAAGCCAGCGAGCCGCCCCGTGGGCAGAGGTAGGATCACATCCGTTGCCTGAAGGCGGCGAAGGCACTTCGGAGTACGGAGGAGAGTCCATCGGCGTAAGTGGCGTCCGCTCTCGACCGCTATTTCGGCAGTTTGCCGTCGAGTTCGAGGTTGAGCGTCAACGTGTTGACGGTCGGCTCGCCGAAAACGCCGAGGTCGCGGCCGTGGGTGTGCCGGTCCACGATCAGCCGGAGCGCAGAGGGATCCACCTTACGCTCGCGGGCGACGCGAGGCAGTTGCAGGAGGGCGTTGGCTACGGAGATGTGCGGGTCCAAACCGCTGGCGGAACGAGTCACCGCATCGGCGGGTACCGCGTCAGCGTCGTTCAGGCCGTTGGCCGCGCGGTAAGCGGAGACCAAGTCCTTGACACCGTCGAAATTGGACGGATCGGCCACATCTTTGCCCGCGGCGTCTTTTTTATGCACGCCGTTGATCAGCTTGTCGCTGGTCGGGCCGAGGTTGGTTCCGCCGGAGGCAGTCGGGTCGTAGCCCGCGGCCCCGGCAGCAGAGGGGCGCGGGTTGAAGTAGTTCTTGCCATTGAAATTCTGCCCCAGGAGCGTGCTGCCGAGAAGTGTGCCGTCGGCAGCGGTGATGAGGCTGCCGTTGGCTTGGTGGCGAAACAAACCTTGCCCGAGACCCCAAACGACGAGCGGGTAAACGCCGCTGACGACGACTCCGAGTAGGAGGGTCGCGACGACGGAGATTTTCAGCTCGCCCAGGAGCGAATAGGCGTGGGCGTGATCCGGCGGGGTGTCGCCAGAAGGAGCGGCGGCGCCCGTCTGGGCGGCAACAGCCCGCGCGTCGGAACCGGATCGGCCGTCGTTCAGGGCAAGGGTCCCCGCGCTGCGGGATGGGTATTGGTTTTTCATGAGGTTGGAACGTTGGTTGCGAAAAGGCGTGCGCGGCCGGTCAGCTGACGAGGTGCAAGCCGCTGACGGCTACATCGATGAGCTTGATGCCGATGAACGGGACGATGATGCCGCCCAGCCCGTAGAGCACCAAGTTGCGCCGCAATAGCGCGCCGGCGCCGAGGGCGCGGAAGCGGACCCCGCGCAGGGCCAACGGGATCAGGGCGATGATGACGAGGGCGTTAAAGATGACGGCGCTCAGGATCGCGCTGTTCGGGCTGGCCAGGCGCATGACGTTGAGCGGCGCGATGCTCGGGAACGCGACCAAGAGCATCGCCGGAATGATGGCGAAGTACTTGGCTACGTCGTTGGCGATGGAAAACGTGGTGAGGGCTCCGCGGGTCATGAGGAGCTGTTTCCCGATCTCGACGACTTCGATGAGCTTGGTGGGGTTGGAGTCGAGGTCGACCATGTTGCCGGCCTCTTTGGCCGCTTGGGTGCCGGTATTCATGGCGACGCCCACGTCCGCCTGGGCCAGCGCCGGCGCGTCATTCGTGCCATCGCCGGTCATGGCGACCAACCGCCCGCCCTGCTGCTCTCGGCGGATGTAGGCCAACTTGTCCTCGGGAGTGGCTTGGGCCAGGAAGTCGTCCACGCCAGCCTCTTTGGCGATCGCGGCGGCCGTCAGTTTGTTGTCCCCCGTGATCATCACAGTTTTGATGCCCATCGCCCGAAACCGCTCGAAGCGGTCGGCCAACCCACCCTTGACGACGTCCTTGAGGTAGATGACCCCGAGCGGTTTTTCCCGAGTGGCCACCACAAGAGGGGTGCCGCCCTGGCGGGAAATCCTTTCCACCGTTTCGTCCACCTGTGTCGGGAAGCCCTGCGCCCCGACGAACTTCTTGATCGAGTCGGCGGCGCCTTTGCGGTATTCCTTGCCATCGATGTCCAAGCCGCTCATCCGGGTCTGGGCGGTGAAGGGCACGAACTCCGCACCGGGCAGCTGGCTCACCTCGCGGCCCCGAAGGCCTTGCTGCTTGGCGAGGACGACAATCGAGCGGCCCTCGGGCGTTTCATCGGCGAGCGAGGAGAGCTGCGCGGCGTCGGCCAACTCCTCGCGGGAGACGCCCGGCGCGGGCAAGAACTCGGTGGCTTGGCGGTTGCCGAGCGTGATGGTGCCGGTTTTGTCCAACAGCAGCACGTCGACGTCGCCGGCGGCCTCCACAGCGCGGCCGGACATGGCGAGAACATTCTTCTGCACGAGTCGGTCAATGCCGGCGATGCCGATGGCGCTCAGCAGGCCGCCGATGGTCGTCGGGATCAGGCAAACCAAGAGCGCGACCAGCACGGTGATCGAGAAGTCCACGCCGGAGAATTTGCCGAAAGGAAGCAGCGTCACGCAGACGAGCAGGAAGATGATCGTCAGCGCGGCGAGCAGGATGGTCAGCGCGATCTCGTTCGGCGTCTTCTGGCGTTTCGCGCCTTCGATGAGGCCGATCATGCGGTCGATGAAGCTCTCGCCGGGATTGGCGGAGATGCGAATGGTGAGCTGGTCGGAGAGCACCTTAGTCCCGCCGGTGACGCTGGAGCGGTCACCGCCGGCTTCCCGGATGACCGGGGCGCTTTCCCCGGGCTTGGCCGCAGCGTCCACCGTGGCGGCACCCTGGATGATCTCGCCGTCGCCCGGGATGACCTCCCCGGCGCTAACCTGCACGACGTCGTCACGCCGCAGCCGGTCAGCAGGCACCCTTTCAAAGCTGTTGCCCGCGCCTCGTTTGTTGGCCATCAGCTCCGTGCGGGAGGCTCGCAGGGTGTCGGCCTGCGCCTTGCCGCGGCCTTCGGCCATCGCCTCGGCAAAGTTCGCAAAGAGAACGGTGAACCAGAGCCAAAGCGTCACTTGGATGGTGAACGGTTTTGGCTCGGCGGAGACAAAGATTTCGACCGTGGTGACGAGCGCGCCAACCTCGGTGACAAACATCACCGGGTTTTTGACCATCATCAGCGGGTTAAGCTTTTTAAACGCCTCCCCGATGGCGGGGGCGATGATCTTCGGGTCGAAAATGGAATAGGTTTGGGCCATATCGGTATCGGGATGGGATTCAAGCCTGGCGGAACGTTCGCCTAGAACAGCTTGCCGCTATGCATGAGGAAGTGTTCGACCACCGGTCCAAGGGCGAGCGCGGGCAGGAAGTTCAAGGCGCCGATGAGCAGCACGGTGCCGATGAGCAGCACGACGAAGATCGGCCCGTCCACCGGGAACGAACCAGGGCCGGGCGGGGTGAGCTTCTTGGCCGCCAGCGATCCAGCCAGCGCTAGGATCGGGACGATCATCAGGACACGGCCGACGAGCGTGGCGAGGCCGATGGTGGTGTTGTACCAGGGTGCGTTGGCGCTGATGCCCGCGAAGGCGCTGCCGTTGTTGCCTGTGGCGGAACTGTAGGCGTAGAGGATTTCGCTAAAGCCGTGCGGACCGTTGTTGTTCGTGCCGTTGGAAACCGTGCCATCCGCGGCCGCCGGGCCGAAGGAGTTCGCCGCCGCCGCCCACGCCGCAAAACCCAGGATCGAAAGCGTGAGCACCAGCACGACCAAGCCGCTCATTTTGACTTCGAACGATTGGATCTTTTTGCCGAGGTACTCCGGGGTGCGACCGACCATCAGGCCGGCGATGAACACGGCAAGGATGACGAAGACCAGCATCCCGTAAAGTCCCGCGCCGACGCCGCCGAAGACGATTTCACCGAGTTGGATGTTGAAGAGTGGCACCAGCCCGCCGACGGGAGTGAAACTGTCGTGCATCGAATTCACTGCGCCGCAGGAGGCGTCCGTGGTGATCGTCGCGAAGAGCGCGGAGTTGAAGATGCCGAAGCGCACTTCCTTGCCCTCCATGTTGCCGTCCGGTTGGGTGACGCCTAGGCTGTGCATGATCGGGTTGCCGTCGGCTTCTGCCTTCCAGCAGGTGATCGCCCCGACAAGGAAGATTGCGGCCATCGCGCCCCAGACCGCCCAGCCGTGGCGCTGGTTACGGACCATGCGCCCAAGGTAGTAGGTCAACGCGCTCGGGATCGCGAAGATCGAGAGCATCTGGATGAAGTTTGAAAGCGGCGTCGGGTTTTCAAAGGGATGGGAAGCATTGGCATTGACGTAGCCGCCGCCGTTGGTCCCGAGCATCTTGATGGCAATCTGCGAGGCGATGGGTCCCTGCACGATGCCCTGGGACTCGACGACCTGATCCGCGAGCACCGGATGGCCCGCAGCGTCGTTTACTGGCTGACCGTCGGCGCCGGTTTTGGGCACTTGGATCGTCTGCTTTTCGGTCAGGCTCGCCGTGTCGTAGGGCTTGAAGTTGTCGGGAACGCCCTGCCAGATGAGGAAAACCGCGTAGAAGACGCAGATAGGCAGCAGGAGGTAGTAATGGATGCGCACTAGGTCCACCCAAAAGTTGCCGATGGTTCCGGCTTCGCGCCGGGCGATGCCTCGGACCAGCGCCGCGGCGATCGCGATGCCCACAGCGGCACTCCAGAAGTTGTGGCTGGCAAGCCCGACCATCTGGGAAAAGTAGGACATCGTGTTCTCGCCCGAGTAGGCCTGCCAATTGGTGTTGGTAGTGAACGAGGCGGCCGTGTTAAAGGCCAAGTCCGGCGTGATCGCCGTCTTGTTGGAGAGACCATCAACGATGCCGTGAAAGGGTAAGTAGTCCTGGCAGCGGAGGACGGCGTAGGTGAAGAGCATCGTCGCCAAGCTGAAGAACAGCATGGCCACGGTGTAGGCCTTCCAGCCCTGCTCGCGGCGTGCGTTCACGCCGAGCAGGCGGTAGGTCAGGCGCTCCACAGGGCCGAGCACCGGCTCCAGAAAGGTGTTCCGGCCATCGAGCACCTGAAACAGGTAAATGCCCAATGGCTTGGTGATGAGCAGGAGGATCCCTACGTAGAGGGCGAGTTGAACCCAGCCGAAAGCGTTCATGGCAAGAATCAAGAAAGTCGGAAAGCGGAAGCTGGCGGGAGGTTAAAAGTTCTCCGGGTAAACCATGGCGAAAAGCAGGTAGACGAGCAGGCCGAAAGCGATGAAGCCGACGATGAGGGTTCCCATAAATGGAGCGTTGTTTGCGGAAGCGGGACGTTCAGATCTTTCCGCACCAGTGTGCGTAGGCGATGGAGCCGAAAAAGAAGCCGACGGTGGCCAAAACGTAGATGAGGTCGAGCATGTAAATGGAGGGTGAAGTTGAGGCGGAAGCTTACGGGTGTGGACGAGGAGGGCTCAGCCTTCCTGGCCGACTTGGAACGGCCGTTCGCTGGAGCCGAAAGTGAACAGCTCGAAGATGCGCTTCATGTTCTCCTGCGCCGGCTCGTAGCGACCTTTGAGCTTGATCGCCCGTCCGTAGGCGGCCTTGGCTCCGTCGTAATCGCCGCGCATCTCGTGCAGCACGCCCCGGAGGTTGTGCGCCTCGGCTGAGTCGGGCGACGCCGCTTCCGGAGCGTTCAAAGCGGTGGTCAGACTTACCTCTGCAGCCGCAAAGTCGCGAAGGTTGATCTGACGTTTGGCCACGCGCAGGAAATCTCGGTAGGTTCGCGGCGGAGGCGCCACCGGGGCCGTCACCGTGGGGACGCCGTGACGCCCCAGGATGTCGGCGACGGTGGCACGCAAGGCGGCGGGCTCAATGGGCTTGGGGAGGAAATCGATAGCGCCCAGCCTCATCGCCCGCACCGCGTCGCGGACGCTGCCGTACGCAGTGATCATCAACGTCGGGGTGTTCACCCCCACGGCGCGCATACGCTCCAAAACCTCCAAGCCGTTGTCTTCGCCAAGGCGCAGGTCGAGGATGACCAAACCGTATGCCTCGGCTTTGAAACCCGCCATCGCCTCGTCGGCCGAAGCGGCCTCTTGCACCTCGTAACCTTCGGTCTCCAACGCGGTGCGGAAGGTCAGGCGAATGGTGCGCTCGTCGTCAACAATAAAGATCTTTGCGTTCATGCGGTGGAAAGGGCCGCGTGCGCGGGCAAGACGAAATAAAACTCGCTGCCGCGTCCGCCCGGGCCGTTCGTCACGCCGATCCGGCCGTCGTGCGCCCGAATGATTTCCCGACAGATGGCCAAGCCGAGGCCCGCGCCTTCACGCGACCCGCCTGGCAGCCGGTAAAACTTTTCGAAGACCCGCTCTCGCTCCGCCGCGGGTACGCCCGGCCCGTGGTCGATCACGGAGAAGCGCACCGCCCGGCCACCATCCATCGCACGGGCGCTGACCGTGATCTCCTCGCCGGGCGGGGAGTGCCTGGCCGCGTTCGAGATGAGGTTGGAAAAGACATGGTCCAACTGGTCAACAGAGGCGAGCACCGTTGGCAGCCCCGCGTCGGCATGGGCGACGAGTCGCTGTCCGCCGCCCGCCCCGACCAACTCCCGGGCGGCGACGACCGCGCGGCGCACCATCTCCTCCGGCACGGTGGGGCGGCGTTCCTGGCCGACCGCACCGCCTTCGAGACGGGCGAGGTCGAGCAGATTGTTGATCAGATCCAGCAACCGTTCGGCGTCGTCGCGGGCGGCGATGACCAACTCGGTCTGCTTGGGGTTGAGCGTGCCGATCCGCTCCTCCAACAAGAGGTGGACGGCCATGCGGATGCCGGTGAGTGGCGTCCTCAACTCGTGGGAAACCGTCGCGACGAGGTTGGTCTTCACGTCGTCCAACAACCGGAAGCGCGTGACGTCTTGGAGGACCGCCACCGCGCCCTGGACTTGGCCCTGCCCGTCCCGGAAGCCGACCACCCGCGGCAGCAGGAAAACCTCCCGATCATCGATGCGCAGGCAGAGGGCCCGCTCGAAGGTGTCGGGCAGGTAGTCGCCGCCGCCGCGCAGCACCTCGGAGGCGATTGGCAGGATGGGCAACGGGCTGGTGCTCGCGCCGTTGAGCTTCTTGCGCAGGCGTTCGGCTGCCGGATTCTGGTAGGTGACAGCGCCGTCGTCCGCGTACACCACAATGGGATCCGGCAACGCCGCGAACGTCATGCTGGTAGCTTGGCGGGCCAGGGTGACCTCGTTGTCGGTAGCCTGCCGGTAGCCCCGCAGGCTTCCGGCCAACTTGTTGAAGGCGTCGGCCAACTGGCCGAGCTCGTCTCGTTCCGTGACGGGCAGCACCTGATCCAGGTTTCCCTCGCTCATTTCCCGGGCGGAGACCGTGAGGGCCTTAATGGGTTGCAGGACGGCGTGGGAAAGTCGGTAGGCGAAGAAGAGGCCCAGCGGAAGCGAGGCGAGGATGGCCACAAGCATCACCCGGGTCGAGGCGGCCGCCACGTCGCGCGCGCGCCGGTCTTTCTGCGTCATCGCGTGCTCGTTGAGCCGTCGCACGTCCAGGGCGGTCTCGAGCAGGTCCGCCAACGGCCGGCGGACGTCCTCGGCGCTGGCGGGCCGGTCGATGGCCGTCTTTGCCGCGGCTAGCAACGCGTCATCACGGGTCTTGAGCCGGCTCGCAAGTTCCTGCTCGCCCGGTTCGGTGACGATGGCCAGTTCGGCGTCCACGCTGCGTCGGCAGATCGCGGCCTGCTCAGCGAGGGCCGCACGCGTCTCCTCCACGCTGGCCGCTCCGGCGCGCTGGAAGGCCAAGGCGCGATCCAGGCGTTCGGCCGCCTGCGTGAGGTCGCCCATGGCGACGATGGAGGTGTAGTTCTCCCGTAACGTCGTGTTGACCGCTCCCCCTAAACGCACGAAGAGCCAGACGGCGTAGCCGCCCACGGCGACAAGCAGGAGGATCAACGGCGCGATGCCTAATAGGATGCGATGGCGAAGCATGCGGGAGATTGTCCCTGTAGCGCCCTCCGTGCCAGCTTTCGTAGGGGATTGCACAACTTCCTCAGGCGCAAGCACATGCGTCAGGCTGAAGCGAGCGTAGGCTGAGGTCCGACGGAGTTGCGCCGTGCAGAATGCCGGTGGGAATCATCGGGCCGTGCAAAATGCACGGTCCGACGCTTTCAAGCGTTGCCGCCCTAAAGGCCGTTCGCGCCGCCTTCCCACTTGCGTCGGCGACGGTAGAGGGTCGCCAAGTCGATGCCGAGTACCGCCGCGGCGTCCTCCAGGCGGGACGTGTTGGCCAGCACCCGGCGGATATGTTCGTCGCCCAACTCCGACAAGGTCACCCGTCCGCCGAGCTCGACCGCTCGGGGGGCAGCCAAGTCTCGCAACGGGGAAGGGAGGTCGTCAGGTTCGACCATCGGCCCGTTCCCGAGAATGGCGGCGCGCTCGATGGCGTTGCGCAGCTCGCGCAGGTTGCCCGGCCACGGGTACCGGCCCATTGCGTCCAAGGCGGCAGGGCTAAAGCCGCTGAGCGGCTTGCCCATCTGCCGAGCAAAGAAGTCGAGGTGCGCTTGGGCCAGCGGCAGGAGATCGGCCGGGCGTTCACGCAGCGGCGGCAGCGTGAGGGTGATTGTATTGAGCCGGTAGAACAGGTCTTCGCGGAAACGCCCCGCGGTGACGGCCTGGGCAAGATCGCGGTTGGTGGAAGAGACTACCCGCACGTCCGCGCGGCGGGTTTGCGTTTCGCCGACGCGCTCGTACTCGCGCTCTTGAAGCAGGCGCAGGAGCCGGGGTTGGGTCTCGGGCGGAAGTTCCCCGACCTCGTCCAGGTAAAGCGTACCGCCGGCCGCGGCGGCGACCTTGCCGTGCGTGTCCGCCGTGGCTCCGGTAAAGGCGCCCCGAACGTGACCAAACAGATCACTCTCCAGCAGTTCGCGGGAAAGCGACGGACAGCTCACCGTCACGAAGGGCTGGCCCGCGCGCGGGCTGCGGGTGTGAAGGGCACGGGCCAGCACACTCTTGCCCGTGCCGCTCTCGCCCAGCAACAGGACGGACGCCCGCGGGTTCGCGGCGGCGCGGAAGGCCACTTCAATGAGCCGGCTCATCGCCGGCTCCTGCGATTCCAGCGTCGCCGCGGGGTCCTGCGCGGAGGCCAAGTCCTCCAGCGCCGCTACGCGCCGCTCCAGGCTGCGGGTGCGGGCGACGCGTCCGGCCACCAGCCGGACCTGATCGGGGGTGAACGGCTTAGGCAGGTAGTCGGCCGCTCCTCGGCGCATGGCCTCCACCGCCGTGGGCACGGAAGCGTACGCGGTGATCAGCACCACGGGCAACCCGGGATCGGCATCGCGCAGTCGGGCGAGCACTTCCAAGCCGTCCTCCGACCCGAGGCGCAGGTCGAGGAAGACCAAGTCGAACCCAGAACGCTGGACTTGACGTAACGCCCCGGCGCCGCCCTCCACTGCGACAGTTTCGTGGCCGTCCGCCTCCATCGTCAGAGCCAAGGTTCGGGTGATGCTGCGCTCGTCGTCGATGATTAGAACTCTCATGGTCCTTCAAATCTGCGACCCCAGCTTTGCCAAAGGATGGTTCTATGTCCAGGGGCCGTACGGCACGGACGTTTCTGCCGTCCTTCATCCCACCAGCCTTCCGCGTTTTGCGCTTTCAGGAGGATTACGCTTACCTGGCCGACCCGGCCAAGCGCGTCGATCCTTTCGACCTGATCAAATACATCCCGCTCGGTCTGAACGATCCGACGTGTTTCCTAAGCCTCGGCGGCGAGTTGCGCGAGCGCTACGAGTACAACCAAAACCCGGGCTTCGGCACGCGGGTGAGGCACAACGATTACCTGCTGCAGCGCATCACGCTGAGCGCCGACCTGCACCTGGGACCGCACCTGCGCTTCTCCGTGCAGGGCATCTCCGGCCTGCAGTTCTTCGCGGACGTCCCCTCGCCGCCGACGCAGGACGACCGCGCGAACCTGCAGATGGCGTTTGCGGATTTGCGTTGGGGCGACGCTCCTGACCAATACCTGCTGTTGCGGTTGGGCAGGCAGGAGATGAGCTACGGGGTGGGACGCTTGATCGCCACGCGCGCAGCACCCAACATCCCCTTCAAATTCGACGGTGTGACGGCCCGCGCGCGTTGGGGGACAGCGATCGTGAGCGCCTTCCTGGTGCGTCCGGGCCTGGAGAGTTCCTACCATTTCGATGGCGAGGATGATAAAACCACCTTCTGGGGGGTGTACGGTGAGTCCGTCCTGCCGGGGTTACCGGCCGTGAGCGTCAACGCGTATTGCCTCGGCCTGCGGCGGGAGCAGACGTCGTTTGCCTCGGGCACGGCCACCGAACATAACCATACCTTCGGGCTGCGCTTCTTTGGTAAAGCCGGAAGTTGGGACTACGACGACGAAGGGGCCTTTCAGGTGGGTTCCTTCGGGAACCGTTCGCTCCTGGCCTGGACGCTGAGCAACGACAGCGGCTACACCTTTGCCGACCTGCCGTGGCAACCGCGGCTGGGCTTAAAAGCCGACGTTGCCCGCGGGAACACCCAGCGGCATGGCGGCACCCTCGAGACCTTCGACCCGCTCTACTTCAAAAGCGGCTATTTCAACGACGCGAGCCTCTACCGGCCTTCTAACCTCATCGACGTGCATCCGTCCATCCAGGTGACGCCGCGCGAGTCGATCGTGCTCGGCCTGGCGCGCGATGGCCTGTGGCGCTACTCGGTCAACGACGGGGTGTACAGCCCACCTGGCAACGTCGTGCTTCCGCCCAACGGACACGGTTCGCACTACCTTGGCACCACGTTCGAAGCCACGCTTGAATGGAAGATCAACCGTCACCTGACCTTCGACGCCGCTTACGTGCACTTTTCGGCGGCAGTTACGTCCAGGAAGCTCACGGCCACGACGTGGACTATTTCAGCGCCACCCTTTCCTTCCTTTTTTAACGTCCGCCTTCTTCGACCTATGGACCGTCCCGCCATCGGCGTTTCGCTCACCCCTCAACGGGATGCCTCCTCGGCGTTGCGCCGTCCGCTTTTTCGTGCGCTCTGGCTGGCGTCGGTGGTGTCCAACGTAGGCACCTGGATGCAGAACGTCGGTGCAGGTTGGCTGATGACCTCGCTGAGTCCCTCCCCGACCGTCGTCGCGCTCGTGCAGGCGGCCACCACCTTGCCGGTGTTCCTGCTCGCGTTGCCCGGGGGAGCCTTGGCCGACCTCTTCGACCGGCGTCGCGTTGGCATGGGCGGGATCCGCCACGGCATAGGTCGTCGCCGCGGGGGGTAGTTCCATGCGGTTGTCCGGGCTGGACATCTACTCAAAAAAACCGTCTAGTCCGCCGGGATCTGTCATGATGAGCATCCGGATCGCCGGCAATGTGAGGTAAAAGGCGTACGCTTGGCTGCGGGGTAGGAACACCGCCTCGCCCACCTTGGCCGTCACCACTTGGCCCATGCAGTAGACCTCGATTTCACCCTCAAGGAGGTAAAAGGTCTCATCTTGGTCGGCGTGGAGGTGCGGCGGTGGTTCGTGGCCGGGTTGGGCGACGAAGACCATGAACGTCGGGGGCGCGTTTTCGGCCGAGGACTTCGCGATCGCCGCGCCGGGTGGCGTGCGGGAAGGCGCGGCGCAAGCCGTCGCCTTGGAGCCGTTCCACTTTGAGGACGATCACCCGGTCGAAACCTTCCCGGTGCGGGTCGGGTTCGTCGAGCGAGGCGAGGTAGCGGCCCAGCTGGCGACGTCTTCCACACCTATTCCACGTTTGGCCGCGGCGACGAAACGTGGGACGCCACCTACATGCCTCTCGACCTCACGCCTCAAAGGGCGTAACGAGACGGGTCCCCACCATAACTTGAAGGATTGGGTCCGGCACCACGACCGGTACGGCGTCGATGGGTTTGTCAACACCCAGGGACGATACGTGTCGAGTGAGCCGACCGACTCCCCGTGTGGCTGCGGAACCAACCAAGCGTGATCCCTTCAGGGGTAAGGCTCCGAAGACCAGAAGACGATCGGGCAAAGCAGTCGAGCTTGGAGGCGTGGACTCGACGCATTGGTGCAGAAGTCCGGTGCCCCGACCCGCGCCCCGCGTTGGTCTGCAGGGACGGCCGCGCGCGTGCGGCGTGTTGGGGAATGGACCTGCGGCGGGCGCATGGTGGCGGGGTTCGGGCGTCCCTCCAGGACGCGGCCCGTGTGAACGCTTCCCACCGGGGCTGAAACCCATCAGCGCTAAATTAAAGGCTCCTCTTCCTCCCTGCCGGCCGAACTTGGCCTAGTGGTAACGTCGCCATCGTTGGCCTTCGGTGGGGGAGCACCGGACGTTGCAGCCCAAAAAAATGGCGCCGCGCCCAAAGGGGTGCGGCGCCCGAGACACTCGTGCCAGGCGGAGTGGCCCACGGCCGCGTTTACCTCCGCGGTTCCTCGCCGAGGTCTTCGCGCCGGAGTTCCGTGGCTTGGTCGCGGACCACTTCGACGTCTTCCTTGCTCACGCTATCGCTGACAACTTGGTTTTCGACCTGTGCCGTTTTGGCCACGCGCACCGCGCCAGTGATTTGCGAGGTCTTTTCCACCACGGCCTCCTCAGCGTGCAGCGGCACCTCGATGGTTTGTTCCTCGAAGGCGCCCGACGCCTCGCCCGCGCGCACCTCGCTGGCGGGAAGGCGCTCGATCACGACGTCCTCGCGCCGCAGTTCGACCGGCACGCTCACCTGTTCGGTGTGCACGACCTTGCGCACGTGGACTTGGCCCGTCTCGACCTCGCGCTTGCCCACCCGCAGTTGCTCCTCGCGAAGGATGATGCGCATCTCTTCCGCGCCTCGTTGGTACGCCGCCACCGCCGCGGCACGGCCGTGCTCCCATTCGACGCTGCCGGCTTCGCGCGTGCCCGCGTAGTCTTGGGAGAGCTTGGAGGAGAGTTCTTCACCTTGGAGTTCCGACCCGTACTTGCGAACCCCCTCGTGGCCGGTGCGGTAGGCCGTGCGATAACTCTCGTAGGAACCCTGGCTGCCGTAAGGCTGCCGGGCGTGGTTTTCTTCCCAATAAGCGTCGTGGGATGCCGGGTCCGTCGCGTGTTGGGCGGCCTTTTCGACGCCTTTGCCCGTGACGGCGCCGGTCACCGCACCAATGGCTCCGCCGACGACGGCGCCGACCGGACCGCCGGCCGACCCTACGGCGGCCCCGGTCGCCGCCCCGCTGACGGCGCCCGTGGTGGTGCCAACGGGTTGGGCGTCCTTCTTATCAATGGTGTTCTCGTCTGGATTTGACATAAGTCTCGTTTAAATTTCGCTTCTGCGCTGACTGACGTGAGGTCTTTTCTGGGGGATCTTGGTAGAAAAACAGCTTGACCGAGCCAAGTTGGGTTGTGCTTGACGCGTGCAAAGCACGGTTTTTAGACCAGTGAATAGTCTGGAACCTTACACGTTGGTTCCGATCGACTTCCTCCTGCCGCGCACCGCGCGCCTCTGAAGGTCTTAGTTGAGGACAAAAGCCTTTGCTGGTTAAGATCGCGTACCCTGCCGTCCCTGGGCTTCCGTCCGCTACGCCCGTCTGGAAAGTGAAGCCGTCTAACAATGGCCAAATCAGGGCGTTCCCCGATGCGCTGGGCAGCCTTTCCGGCCGCGGAGCCCCAGGGTAAGAGGTCGAGGCATCAAAAGAGCCAGGGTTGACCTCTCCTCGTTTCCGCCGCCCTTGGCTGGAGGTAGTCCGGTCTTTGCCCCTGAACCGCCCTCCGTTGAGGCCCGCTACTTTCCTTGACCCGCGTCATCCCGCTTCTGTTGTTGGAAAACGGGCAGGTAATCGTAGGTGGGATAAAACTCGGTCTTAAACGCGCCCCAAGCGCTTTTCTCAAACAGGACGTTGAGCTCGCGCAACTTGCTTGGCGGCAGACGCAGGGTCAGAACTTGGCCGATGCCCATCACGATGTGGTAGTCCACAATCTCCACGCCTTCAGGCGGGAAATTTTTGCGGAAGCCAGTTTTCTCCAGGTGCGCATTGATTTCGTCCAAAGTTTTGGTTTGGTCGTGGCGCAGGAAGACTGTGAGAAGCATGGTCTCGGGCGGTTTCGCGTCGGTTTGCGCGCAGAGGGGGCGGGCGGCGAAGAGGAGCACCGAGGCGACTAGCAGGGCGACGGGTCGAGTCATGCGGCGGAGCCTCGTGCAAGCGGCCCAGGGCCGCAAAACCGGGAGGGCCGGCGTTTGGGCGCTGCGCGCGTGAAGCATGGCAAATGACAAAGGCCAAAGGCCAAAGGGGAAACCAGCCCGGTGGCGCCGCCCCAGGATGGTCCCGGCGT
>CAXUNV010000019.1:0-3446 GCA_964252355.1 uncultured Chthoniobacterales bacterium
GGTTTACACGCCCCTGCGGCAACGCCTGCCCCATGTCATCAACGGCTGCGCAGGAAAAAGTAGATCGTCATCACGACCCCGACACCGATCACCAACCGTCGCACGGTGGCGGCAGGCGTGCGCTGGGCGAGGTAGGCGCCGCCGTAACCGCCCACGATCGTGGCGGCCGCGGTGAGGAGCGCTTCCGGCCAGACCACGCGTCCCGCGAAGATGAAGATGAACACGGCCAGTGTGTTGAACGCCGTCGTGAGGATCACCTTAAAAGCATTAGCCAAATGGATGTTTTCCAACCCTAGCAGGTCGAGCACCGCCAATTCCAAAATCCCGGCACCAGCGCCGTAGAAGCCGCCATAGATGCCGATCACAAACTGGAAGGCGGTGGCTTTGGCGAGCGCCGGTCCGGTGATCCTGCCGTCGGAACCTTGGGTCAACCGCAACCCCAGCCGCCGCCTCACCCGGTTTCCAAACGCAAAGGTCAACGTGGCAAACAACAACAACCACGGAACGAGTTGATCGAACTTCGCCACGGGCGTCACCAGGAGGATGATCGCCCCCAGCGAACCCCCAATGAGGCTAGCGAATCCCAATGCCAACAAGAGGCGTCTTTCCGCGGCCAGCACCCTGCGGTAAGCCCAAAAGCTGGCAACTTGCCCTGGCCAGATGCCGATCGTGCTTGTCTGGTTGGCGGCAACCGAATCCAGCCCGGTAAACACGAGCGCCGGGAACGTCAGGAACGTCCCGCCGCCCGCCACCGCATTGATGGCCCCGGCCAACACGCCGGCGACGAGCACGATGAGGATGCCCGTGGGAGAAGCGTCTAGAAAAGGGTGCAATGATCGCCTGACGGAAACCGCGCTTCATCCGCAAGGTGCGCCGACCTCTTCCACCCCTGCCTCATTCGCCGTCCCAATAGAGCAACCGTCCGCACTGCTCGCAGGTGACGACCTCCAGACCGCGCTTGGCCCGGTG
The DNA here is from genome assembly GCA_964252355.1 of uncultured Chthoniobacterales bacterium. Taxonomy (GTDB): domain Bacteria; phylum Verrucomicrobiota; class Verrucomicrobiia; order Chthoniobacterales; family JAFAMB01; genus CAXUNV01. Next base: position 970 of record CAXUNV010000019.1, read on the forward strand.
AGCCACCGTCGCCGTGTTCTTCATGTGGCAGCCCATGCAGACTTCGTGCTCGATCGGCACCAGGGCATCCCCACCCTTGCTCGCGAACAACCGGGTGTAACGAAACAGGAGATCCGCGTCCAGGCCCCTGGCCAGCTCGGAGCGCTCCGCATCCAAGGCCTTAAGATTGCTCTTCAGCGCCTCTTCTTTGACTTTAAGCGCGGCCAATTCCTTCTCCGTCTGCGTTTTTGCCACGCCGTAAGCCCTTTCGGCTTCCTTGAGCCCGGCCTGCACGCGTTCCCCTTCCTCCATGAGCTCGAGTTCCTGATCTTCCAAGTTCACGATCTCCTTCTCCGCGCGGGCGATCTCGTTTCCCAACGCCTGGAACTCCTCGTTTTTCCTCGTTTGCATCTGTTGGCCTTTGTACCGGGCGAGTTGGTCTTGTCGCGATTTCACGTCGAGCTCGAGTCGTTTCCGGCGCACCTCCAGGTCGGCTTTGTTGCTTTTCACCGACTCCAGGGTGGCGGCGCTGGCCTTGAGCGCTCCCTCCACCCGGAGGCGCTGGGTGGGCACGGTGGCAAGCTCGCCGTTGAGGGCCTTCATTTTCCGGTCCCGGTCCTGCACCACCAGCAGCTGTTCGATCGAAGGGAGCATGGAAAAAACGTTACGCGTTAATTGTCTCTTGTCCCTCGTCTCTGGTTCATAACGGCTGGTCGCCCAATGTTTATGGTTTGCCGTTTGCCGTTTGCGGTGCCGAGGGCAAACGTCCAACGGCAAACTTCGAACGCGGTACGCTCACTAATAGATTTCCACCGGGGAACGTTTGCCATCTTCGGGACTGCGCAACGCGGCGCGCTCTTCGCCGAGGGTTGCCACCCGCAAATTCCACACCTCTGCGTCCAATGCGCGGTGCTCGCTTTCGGAAAAAGGTGTCGGCGGCGCCAGTTGCGCGCGGAAACGCGCGACTGCTTCCAGCGCGCGGTCGAGGGCGGCACGGTCAGAGCGCTCGAGCACCGTCACCGCTTTTGGCGCCATCTCCACGCGGTGACACAACATGGCAAGATCGTTACCAGCGGCGATGCTGTTGCCCACCGCGCTTTCAAAACCGACTTCGTTGAGCACCGCACCCATGTCGAGGTCGTCGGTCATCACCAAGCCTCTAAAACCGAGCTCTTTCCGCAGCAGATCGGTGACGACGGCCCGCGAGAACGAAGCCGGGGTCCGGTTGTAATCGAGGGCCGGGTACCAAGCGTGGCAGACCATCATGCTGGATACCCGGTTGCTGAACGCCCGAAAGATGGCCAGTTCTTCTGCTTCCAGCGCCTCGCGGCTCCGGTCGATCATGGGTAAATCGTGGTGCGGGTCGAGACTCGCCGCAGCGTAGCCTGGGAAGTGCTTGCCGCAGGAGAGCACGCCGGTCGCACGCAGGCCCTCCTCAAAGGCGCCCGCGAGCGTCACGACCTGGGCGACGCTGGTGCCGTAGCAGCGACCGCGGAGGGAATTGTCGGCGTCATCATTGAAAGAAAGGTCTAAAACCGGGCAGAGGTCCAAGTTGAAACCGAACAGCCGTAGGAGCTGGCCGGTCAACTCGCCGTGGCGGCGAATGAGCTCCTTGTCGCCGCGTTCGCGCAACTGTTGGGCGTTGGGCGGTTCCTGACCGATGACCCGCAGCCGCGACACCCGCCCGCCCTCCTGGTCGATGGTGATGATCGGTTCGCGGACGGAAAGGTCCCGCAGGTCGTCGGTAAGTTGGCGCAATTGGTGCGGCGTCCGGATGTTCCGACCAAATAAGATGTACCCCCCCGGTTGCAGACTCCGGAACAGCTGGGCGGTGCGCCCATCCAGTTCGGGCCCTGGCACTCCCACCAACAACAGTTGACCTACGTTTCCCGCTCTCATACGCTCCCGCGCATGATACGGACGACGGTACCGTTGACGACGAGAAAACGGCGTCGTCGCGCGGAAACCGTTCCTGCGGGCTTGCGACAGTCTACGCGGGCATGAAGTTGGGTCTGTACGGGGGGACGTTTGATCCCATCCACCACGGGCACCTGATCATGGCGCGGGAAGCGGTCGAGCGGCTCGGCCTGCACCGCTTGATCTTCATCCCGGCCGCGCGTTCCCCGTTCAAGGGCAGCCAAGGGAGTGCGCCGGCGTCGCACCGGCTGCGGATGGTGGAGTTGGCCATCGCCGACGAGCCGAGGTTCGGCGTCGACCGCATCGAGCTGGATCGGCCGCCGCCGTCGTACACCGTCGACACCGTCGAAAGTTACCGGACGCGTCATCCGGGAGCGGCACTCTTCTGGTTGTTGGGCGAGGACCACTTGCCGCAGCTGGCGCTTTGGCACCGGCTTGCCGACCTGCAAACCCAGGCCAAATTGGTGGTGCTGGCCAGGGAAGCGCCGGTGACGCCAACGGACCTGCCGATCATTCAACGCCGGATCGACATCTCCGCCACAGAGATCAGAATCAGGGTTGCGCAAGGTTTGCCGATCACG
>CAXUNV010000019.1:3456-19998 GCA_964252355.1 uncultured Chthoniobacterales bacterium
CGTATCTGGTTCCCGAGCGAGTGCTTCGCTATGTTCAGGAAGTGAACCTTTACCGAGGAGACGAACATCGAGGCTAACGAGTTAGTCCGGCTTTGCGTCGACTTCGCCGAGGACAAGAAGGCCGAAGACATCGTGGTTCTCGACCTGCGCGGCATCTCCTCCTTCACCGATTACTTCGTCATCTGCTCCGGGACCTCGGAGCCGCACCTTAAAGCCATCAGTTCCGGCATCCGCGAAGGGCTTCACCACGAAGCCAACCTCTCGCCGCTCGCCTCGGAAGGCGCCCCGTTGAGCCAGTGGATCGTCATCGACTACAGCGACGTGCTGGTGCACATCTTTCACGCCGACAAACGGCGCTTTTACGCCTTGGAAAGCCTTTGGAGCGATGCGCCCCGGCTCGGCTTGCACGCCTGACTTCCCACGTACCCCTCGCCATCCCCTGCTCATGTTGAAGCATCGCGAAGCCATCATTCGGTTGCTGAAAGATGACGACCCGGAAACGGTGTTGCTGACCAAAACGCAGCTGGCCCAAGGCGGGGCCGACACCCTGGCCGACTTGCGCGACCTGCTGAACTTGGATGACGAAGAGGTGACGTTCCACATCCGGGACGTGCTCGGCGAGATCGAAAGCCGGGAGGCCAAGGCGCGGATGGAGGCGATCTGCCGCGAGATCCGGACCCAGGAAGAGTTGGAAGAAGCCTGCTGGCTACTCGCCCAGATCTTCTTGCCAGGCGTGGAGACCAGCCACTACAACGCGCGCATCAACGAGTGGGCCCGGATGCTCCGCGACCGCTTGCCCGCGGGAGCCTCCGACCTTCAGCAGACCCAGATCCTGAGTCATCTGATGAGCCGGGAACTCGGGTTCCGAGGTAACGCCGACGATTACTACAACGTCAAGAACTCCCTGCTGCCCTGCGTCATTGATTCCCGGCTTGGGATCCCCATCTCCCTTTCGGTCCTTTACATCGCGGTCGCGAGGCGCGCCTCGGTGACGGTCGAAGGCATCAATCTGCCCGGGCATTTCGTGGTGCGCACCGGCAGCGTGCTGTTCGATCCTTTCCATGAGGGCCGCGTGTTGACCCCGCGCGACTGTGCCGAAATTTTGGCGCGGCAAAAGCTTTCTCTCGAACCTGCGCACCTGCAAACCGCTTCGCCACGGCTGGTGCTGATGCGGATGCTGGCCAACCTGCTCTACATCTTTGAAGGCGAAGACGACAACGACCTGCACCAGCAGATGGCGGCTTGGATCCGGTTGCTCGACCCGAAGTGATGGGCCCGATTGCCAAGGTGGAGGTGGTGAACACCGGGACCGAGCTGCTGTTTGGCAGCGTGGTCAACACCCACCTCGCCTACTTTGGTCAGCAACTCTTTTTGTTGGGGTTGCGGATCGGGCGCCAAACCACGGTGCCTGACGGGCCGGCGATCCGCGACGTCATCCTGGAGGCGGCCCCGCGCGCCGACGTGCTGCTCATCACGGGCGGGTTGGGTCCAACCTCGGACGACATCACGCGCGAGATTGTGGCCGAACTGACCGGGCGGCCGCTGGAGTTGGACGCGGAGATTCAGACCACCATCCGTGGCATGTTCGAACGGCGCGGCCTCCGCATGACCGACCGCATCGTGCGGCAAGCCTACGTGCCGCGCGGCGCGACGGTCTTGGCCAACGCTCACGGCACCGCCCCTGGTCTGTACGTGCCGGCCACGGGGTCCTTTCCGCACATGTTCTTGCTGCCCGGACCGCCCCGAGAACTCCGGCCGATGTACCTGGACGCCGTCTTGCCGATCTTGCGCACCTTGATCCCGGAGACGGACGTGCAGGCGACGGTCTACCGGACGAGCGGCTTGGGCGAATCCTACATCGAGGAAATGGTCGGGTCGGACCTGGAGCGTCTGCCCGGCGTGGAGGTCGGGTATTGCGCACGGTTGGGCGAGGTGGACCTGCGGGTGATCGGGCCAGCGGCGACCTTGACCGAGGCGGACCGAATCGTCCGCGCAGCCTTGACCCCGTACTTGGTGGCCGCGGAGCCCATCGAGTTGGAGGAGGTCGTCGCGCGCCTGCTCGCCGACCGCAACGCTTCCCTGGCCGTCGCGGAGTCGTGCACGGGCGGTCACTTGGCGGACCGCCTGACGAATGTGCCGGGCGTGAGCGCAAGCTTTTTGGAGGGGCACGTCACTTACGCCAACGCTGCCAAGCAGGGCACGCTGGGGGTTCCGTCAGCCTTGTTGGAGACGGTCGGAGCGGTGAGTGCGGAGGTGGCCACGGCGATGGCTGAAGGGGTGCGCGCCCGGGCGGACGCCACCTTTGGCCTGGCCACCACGGGCGTGGCAGGTCCGGGCGGCGGCAGCGAGGAGAAACCCGTAGGTACGGTGTACGTCGGTTTGGCTGAGCGCGGCAAATCCACGGTGGTGGAAAAGTTGTTTTTCCCGACCGACCGTCTGGCGTTCAAGCAGGTGGTGAGCCAGTACGCGCTAAACCTACTGCGTCAGCGGTTGGTGGGGGTCTGACGGAAGGCAGGCGTCACGACGGCTTGCGGGTGGGGTGTTGCCCCCCAGACGGAGCTTTGAAGCCACTCTGCCGAGGGACGCGTTCGTCTCGAAGGTGCCGGGCCGCAAACCACCCCTGATCGGCTCCCGGGGTGGTTCCGCGACGACCCCTTTCGCCCGGTGGGTTGAGACTTGCCGGCCTCCCGTTTTCACCCCACTGGGTCACAGGATGTGCAAGCCCACCAGCCGCCACCAATCAGGCCATCAAGTGCAAAAGGGCTTCTTGGGAGAAATCCTCGTACGGCACCTCGCCCGTCTTGAACCCTTCCCGCATCACCACGATCCGGCGGCTCAGGTTGAGCAGTTCGGGCAGCTCGGAAGAGATCATCAGAATGGCCAACCCCTGGCAGGCCAGTTCGTCAAGCAATTGGTAGATCTCGGACTTTGCACCGACGTCGACCCCGCGCGTCGGTTCGTCTACAATCAGCAGGTCGCAATTGCGCGCCAACCATTTTGCAAGGGCGACTTTCTGCTGGTTGCCACCGCTTAGGCCGGCCGTGATCGACTGCACGGAGGGCGCTTTGACCCGGAGCCGCTGCGTGAGCTTGGTCACCTCCGACAGCTCTTGCCGACGATTCACGAATCCGGCGCGGCTGAAAAAGTCGAGATGCGGCAGGGAGACGTTGTCGGAGATGTTCATCCCGAGCACCAAACCCTCCTTCTTGCGGTCTTCTGGCAAAAAACCGATGCGCCGGCGCATGGCTTCGTTCACGTCGGCCAAGCGCATGGGTTTACCCTTGATGTAAACGTTTCCGGTCGCGTTGCCGTCCAAGCCGAAGATGGCCTTGGCCGTTTCGGTGCGACCCGCGCCCATCAGCCCCGCCATGCCGACGACCTCGCCGCGGTGAACCTTGAACGAGACGTTCTCGATTTTGCCGATCGAACTCAAACCCTCCACGCGCAGCACTTCTTCGCCCGGGGTCAGGTCCAAGTGTTTAGGGCGATTGGTCAAGACTGCCCGACCGACCATCTGACGGATGAGACCTTCGCGGGTGGTGTCGGCCATCGATTGCGTGGCGACGTGCTTGCCGTCGCGCAGCACGGTGATGGTGTCGCAAAGCCGGAAGATCTCGTCCATCCGGTGAGACACGTAGATCAACGCGACGCCTTTGGCTTTAAGCCGGCCGATCAGGTTGAAGAGCTGTTCGCTTTCGGTCACCGACAACGAGCTGGTCGGTTCGTCGAAGATGATGATGCGGGCATTCACCCCGACCGCTGCAGCGATCTGGACCATCTGCTCTTGCCCGGTGGTCAGTTCTGCCACCGGCGTGTCGACGTCGAGGTCGGCGCCAATCTCGCCAATGAGCGCACGGGCGCGTTCTTTCAAGCGCGGTCGGTTCACAAAACCCGATACCGTGGGCAGCGTGCCGAGTTGCAGGTTTTCTGCGACGCTCAGGTTCGGACAGAACGCGAGTTCTTGGTGAACCAAAGCAATCCCGAGCGCCTGCGCCGCCCGTGGGTCGGTCGGTTTCACCTCCTGGCCTTCAATGAAGATGCTGCCCCCATCCGGCATTTGTACCCCGGCGATGATCTTGCCAAGCGTCGATTTGCCCGCCCCGTTTTCCCCCATGAGGGCGTGCACGGAGCCCTTTTCAAAGTCGACGGTGACGTCATCCAACGCTCGAACGCCGGGGTAACGTTTGGAAATGTTTTGTGCGCGGAGGAAGGCCATGGGGTGAAGGCTAGTTTTTCGCAGGGGAGGGACGGGACGCCGCCGGGAGCAACATTCAACATCCGGGACGGAGCGCAAGGGAACAACGGCAGACCGCGCGTGGAGCGCGCACCGTGGCAAAAAGAACGGGCCCCCGGCAAGCCGGGGGCCCGTTCGGATCAAAACGGCCGCCGTCCTCCGGCAGCCTCACAAACCTGAAGGAAGACCTTATTTAGCCTTGCCCAACCACTTGTCCCAGTTCTTGGCGAAGCTGTCGACGTTCTCCTTGGTGACCGGGATCAGGTCGGCTTTCATGAAGTTCGCCGGTTTTTTATTGTTGGCCACGTAGTTATAGAGCGTGTCGACCGAGGTCGTACCCCACTCGTAGACTTGCTGGGCCAACAGGATCTGGACGTGCCCATCGCGAAGGTAGCTCAACTGCGCCGGCAAAGCATCGACGGCGACGACCTTGACGGTGCCGGGCTGCCATTTGAGGGCGTTGTCGGTGAACAACGGCCAGCCGCCGATCATGGCCCAACCGGTGATCTGCGGGTTGGCCTGCTGAACCTGTTCGACCTTGGCAGCGGCGTCCTGTGGCGTCTCCTTGTGGTAGTAGGCGTCGAGGACCTTGATGTCGGGATACTTCTTCGCTTCCTCCCGCACGCCCTGCACCCGTTTCTGCAGGTTGGGGGCGTTCTGGTTGCCGGCCAGGATCGCGATGGTGCCCTTACCACCCATGGCTTTGGCGAGTTCCTGCATCACTTGACGGCCGCACTCGAGGTCGTCGGTGCCGAAGCAGGTCAGGCGTTTGGTCTTGGGCGCGTCAGAGTCGAACGTCACCACCGGCACGCCATTCTCAACCGCTTTGTTGATGGCGTCGGTCAGTTTGTTCGCGTCCGAACAGCTTACGGCAATCCCGGAAGCTCCCGAATTGACGAGTTGCTCGACCGCTTCGACCTGCTTTTGCGGATCTTCCTCGTTCGGCGTCCGCCAATCGATCTTGATGTTGACCCCGTTCTTCTGGCTGAGCGCCTTCGCTTCGTCCTCCGCGCCGGTCTTGGCCGCCTGGAACACAGGGTTGTTGTTGGATTTGGCGACAACGCCAAAGGTGTAGGTTTTTTCGGCCGCGAACCCGGTCGCAACCGCCAAGCCAAGCAGGCTTGAGACGATGAGGGATACTTTCTTGATCATGTTAGGATGGGGGGGTGGTGGGCGTTATCGCCCGTTAAGAACGGGTCTGCACAGGGGCTTCCGCCGCAACCACAACCTCTTTCTTGACGCGTGCGGTATTAGCCAACAAACGACGGTTGGTCAACCACCGGTTCAGTTGGTCGAGCAACACGGCCGCGATGACCACCGCGCCGGTGACGATCTGACTGTACTACTGCGGGATGCCACGGAGCAGGCGGCCGGCCGAAATCATCTGGCGAAGCCCGGCGCCGAGGAGCGCGCCGAGGGCCGTGCCTTTACCGCCGACCAACGAGGCGCCGCCCACCACGGCACCGGCGATCACGTTCAGCTCATAACCCTGGCCATCTCCGGACGACGCCGCGCCATAGTAGCCGAGCGCCAGGACGGCGGAGATGCTTGCCGTCAACCCCGACAAGGCGTAGACGAGCAGTTTCGCCCGCCCGACGCGAACGCCGCTGTAACGGCTGGCCACTTCGTTCCCGCCAATCGCGTAGATCTTGCGGCCGATCGCCATCCTCCCCAGGAAAAGGCTGCCCACGATGCAGACCGCCACCATCACGATCAGCGGGACCAAGCTCAGGTCGCCGATCACGCCAGCCCGGACGAAATCACGGAACGCTTGCGGAAACTCGCCGATCGATTGTCCCTTCGTGAGCACGAAAGCGATACCGCGGTAAATGGCCATCGTGCCAAGCGTGATGATGAAGGGGTGCACGTTGAAACCGACGATCATGCCGCCGTTCAGAAGCCCGCAAAGCACGCCCATGCCGATGGTCACGAGCACGCCCAACCACGCCGGCCCGCTACCCGCCTGGCTGCCGAAGCGGTTCATGACCATGGCCCCGCAAACCGCCGAAAGGGCGTAGATGGAGCCGACCGACAGGTCGATGCCGCCCGTGATGATCACCACCGTCATGCCGATGGCCATGATCGCGAAGAAGCTGGTGTCTTTGGCGATCTGGGTCAGCGTCTCCGCGTTGAAAAATTTGTTGACCTTGGCGAAGGCGGGGTGCTGTTCACCGTTGGCATCCGTCGTCATTTCGCGCCGCGGTGCGCCGTCGGGGCCACGGACGATCTTGGGTCGCAGCGTTTCGCCGCCGAACGCGGCAAGTAGGATCCCGAGGGCGATAATGACCAAAATGAGGCCGCCTTCGGGGTATTTCGACAGGCTGAAGCTGAATTTGCCAGAAGCCATGGGGGATACGCTTGTATCCATGTTGGCGTTGAGGAAGTCAAGGTGGGGCGCCAGACACGAACGGGCCTGCCTGTCCGACGCACCTGCGTGGGTGAGCAAACCCACGCCGCTCACCAGGGCGCGAGGCGCCTGGGCGCACGCGGACGCGATCCGGGGTGCGACCGTCGCGTTCCCAAGGCGTGGCCGACGTGCGGTGGGCCGCCAAAAAACCGGCCCGCTTGGGCTGAAACGACCTAACGGCCGTTGTCGTTGTTGTTCCGTGCCCCGTAAGGCGCTTGGTGTTCAGCCGTGTGCGCTTCGGCGTTGTAGGGCGGTGGCGTCGTGCTCGCAACCGAGTTGGGGTTGGAGCCTCCCGTTTGGGATCCGCCCGGCCCCGACGAGCACCCGCCGCACAAAAACAGCGCGATGGCGCAACCGCTCACGCTGACGACCGAGAGAGAAGCAAAGGTTTTCATATGGCCAACGGCGTCGGCGGGACCGCGACGGCGGCTCCGAAGCGCCTGCCAAGGTCGCGGCGCGCCCGAACGTCGGACGCATCTGGCCGCGGGATCCCCCCGCGGTGAGCACGCCTTAGTTCACCACGCGGACCGGCGTGCCCACCTTTACTTTCAAGTAGGTCGCCTGCGCGACTTCGAACGGCAACCGGATGCAGCCGTGCGACGCCGGGTACCCCGGCAAGATGCCGACGTGCAACCCCACGCCTTCCCAGGTGATCCGCATGAAGAACAGCATCGGCGCGCCTTCAAAATGGGTCCCGCTCGGCGCGGAGTCGATGATCGCACTTACGCCCGCGCGGATGATTCTGCCTTGGCGATCCACGAAATTACCATAGACGTTCGAGCGGTGGTCCTTGTCTTTCTGGACGATCTGGAAGTCACCGGTGGGCGTCATGCCAGCGTTTTTGCCAGAAGAGATCGGAGAATCGATGGCGACATCGGGTCCGGACAGTACGTAGACGCGTTGGCGCGAGAGCGAGACGACGATCGAGGCATTTTCCGGACCCAGCCGGTCATAGATGCCGCGGTTGAAGACGGGCGCCGGCTGCCGCTGCACAAGCTCTTGCGGCTTACGAAATGGAACCAGGAAGCCCGCGCGCCCGGCCATTGGCACTAGACAGGTGAGCGTGGTGATCGCAAACAGAAGAATGGGGCAGCGTACGCGTGTGTTGATCACAGTTGAAGGAAAGCGCTACCGATAATGGAACTGCCCAAGCCGAGGCAACCGAAATCCCGAAGGTGCCGGGCGTAACATTCCGCGCAACCATGGACGGCTTATGGGTTTTCGCCTACAGAGACTGGCGATGCGGCTGCACTACGTGGATTCCTTGCACCTCGGCGCGACGCGGGTGATCGGCGTATCGGTGCTGAGCAGCGGGGCGGATGGGGGCGGTGAGTTGACGGTCATCGACCCAGGGCCCGCGGTGGTCTACCCGGCCGTGTGCGCCGCGCTGACCAAGCTCGGGCTCCAACCCGAGCGGGTGACGCGGGTTTTCGCAACGCACGTGCACCTGGACCATAGCGGAGGTGCGTGGCGGTGGGCAGAGGAACACGGCGCCCGGGTCTACGTGCATCCAGAGGGGGCGACACATCTGCTGGACCCGGCGCGCTTGGTCGCCAGCGCCAGCCGCATTTACGGCGCCGAGATGAATCGCCTCTGGGGTGAGATCCGGGCCATCGCCCCGGAGTACGTCAGCGTGTTGCAAGACGGTGAGCCGGTGGCCTTGACGGACGGAGTGCTGGTGGCCTACGCCACACCAGGACACGCCCGGCACCACCACGCTTACTGGCTACCGACGGAACGGTGGCTATTTGCCGGGGACGTCGCCGGTGTCGCCATCGGCGGCGGGCCGGTCTTGCCGCCTTGCCCACCGCCAGACATCGACGTGCCTCTCTGGCAAGCCTCACTCGAGCGGCTCTCGCGGCTTCTGCCCGCCCGGGTGTTTCTCACCCATTTTGGAGAGCTTCCCGACCCCGCGCACCAACTTCCCGAGCTGTCGCGGAGGTTGGAACGCTGGGCCTGCTGGATCCGCGACCGGCTTTGCGCCCGCATGCCTCAGATCGACCTTGTCCCCGCCTTCGCCCGCTTGACAGCGTCAGAGTTGCGCGAAGGCGGCGCCGATGAAGCCGTTAGCAGTGTCTACGAAAGGGCGGATCCCGCCGCGATGAGTGTGGCCGGGCTTTCCCGATATTGGCAGAAACACCGTCCTGAGGAGGTGCCTTCCCTTTGAGAGAAGGTTTCCTCGCCTGCCACTTCCTCCTCGATGCCGGCTAGGCTCCACCGACTGCTTCGCCGCGCCCGCGCCAAGGAGCACGCCGGGGCTTTACGAGGCGGCACCCCCCTCGCCCTTGTTGGTGTATTGCTGGGCAAATTCGTACGCCTTGATCCCACCGAGCACCAGCAGAGCCGGTTTCACGGCGGCCAACACCACGCGGAGCACGAGACCAACGAGTCGGTGCACCGGGAAAAGGCTAAAAAGCAGGCCCGTGCTAAAGGCGATCAGGCCGGCTTTAAGCGGATCCTCGCGAAGAAGGCGCTGGTATTCTTTCCACTGATTTTCAAGGTTATTCGGCATAATTTCCTTTGCAGTTCCGTCCCAATTTCGTACGGCTCGGGGCGTTTGGTCGCGCAAACCCCGCGCAAATGCACGGATTGAAGGGAACCGTAGGCCTGCGTGACTCCACGGCAGCACGCCTCTGAAACGTGGATCCGGCAAGGTTGCGCCATGTCGGTTCCGGAGCAGTGCGGGTACCACGCGGCCGTCACCCAGACTTCGTCGTCCATCGCACAGCATGTCGCGGGGCCAGCTCACAGGTCCAGCGGTCTGGGCCCAGTCGGATTCGAACCGACGACCAAGGGATTATGAGTCCCCTGCTCTAACCGCTGAGCTATGGGCCCGGTGATAGGCGGGATCCACCATTCCAACCTACCCAGGCAAACTTGCCAGCCTTGGGAGGCGCTGACCACCAGAAAAACATGATGCGTCCCCTTCTTGGACGGAAGGGGCTGCCTAATCAGGTCACCTCGTCAGACAAACCGTGTGGGATGGCATGGCGGCGTTCCTCGGTCCGGGCCCAAGAACCGGCCCTCAGGGGCGTTGACCGGTTTGGCGATCCCGGCGCGCGTTGCCGGATCGGACGGACATCCACCGACCGCGACCGGCTCTCGGGCTGGGATACTTAATGACCGGAACGGTTGACGCGTCCACCGGGCCTTCGGTGGGGCATTAGGCTCAGGCAGCGAAGCGGGGCGGCCCCGGGGTGAGACGTCCGGCAACCGGTCTGAGCGGCCGTGGAATGACCCTGGCGACGTCCTGGCGTGGTTTGCGACCCGGCACCCTCCAACCTGCAGACACCGAAGGTGAGGATTACCCCAGCGGCAGGTTGGATCTTCGCCCCACCACAGGCACGGCTCGGGCTCGTCCGGTTTGGCCTTTTTGGCTCCAGCCATGGATGGAGCGCTTGCCCCGCCACAGGCAGGACGACTGCCTCCGGACACGAGGGCGAGTCCGCGTCGGGCGCGTCCATGCCCATAGGGCCAAGCCTCTCGCTAAAGATCGAAAATGACGGCAATGATCAGTTCACCTTGGCGCCACGCCGGGCCGCGGATGAACAGCGGGCTACCATGGCTCAGCTTCGCCTGGGTCAGCAGCAGTTCCTTGTCGTCCCGGAAAAGTTGCAACGCCACCAACATCTGGCCGGCATCGTCGTGCGTGACGCTGTTGACCGCGACCCGAAGGTTGCCTGGAAAGGCCAAGGCACCAGCCCGACCCGGAGTTAATTGCGTCTGGTTCTCCCCAAGCGTTTGTAGGTGCGAAAAGCCGGTCTCCACTTCAAGTCGTTTGCCGTACCGACTCAGGCGGGCCGGAAAAACCGCTTCACCAGGCTCGTTCGACGCGTAGAGCAGGCAGCCCCACACCGTTGAGGCCTCAACCGGATTTTGGGCCCGAACTGCCCCGGCGCCAAAGGCTAAGAGAAAACCTAGGCAGACTACCACCCGACGAAGATTTCGCCGCACACGCCTCGGGGCGAGAAGATCCACACTGCGTACCGCCACGTTACCGTTTCAATTCTTTATCTGGCGGCAGTTTCTCCAAGCCATCGAGCTTGATGATCGTGACGTCTTTCTTGGCGTCCACGGTGGCTTTGACTCCCGGAGCGTTGGTCTGTGCCTTCAACACCTCCGCCACGTAATCCGCGCCCTTGTCATGCGGGCGCGGAACCAACGCAAAAACCAAAGCGACCGCCGCCACCGCCGATCCGAGCCCGGCCCAAACCAAGCGCGGAAAACCGAACCAGACCCGACGTCGCACAGCGACGGGGACGGCCTTCGACGCCGCCTCTCGCTCGACCACCTGCATCAATTGTGAGTTGAAAAAATCCGGATTCGACAACGGCGGGGCCTGCAAGTGCGACCGGAGCAGGTGCTGCAGCTTATCCACCTCTGCCCGCTCAGCCACCAACGTGGGATACTCACGTTCGAACGCTTCGCGTTCTGCATCCGCCAATGCGCCGTCCACCCAAGCCGTGTACCGCTCCTCAAAGGTTCTCATAGACGTCTTTCAGCAACACTTGCAATTTTTTCCGAGCATAGAAAAGCCGAGACATCACAGTTCCGATGGAACAATCAAGAATTTTAGCAATCTCATTGTATTGCAGGTTCTCAAGTTCCTTCATCACTATGACGGCGCGGTGTTCCGGCGTCAGCTTCGCGATGGCTTCATCAATCTTTTGGCGTACCTCGTTCTGCTCGAGTTTACGATGCGGCATGGGTGCCGCGTAAGGGGTGGTCCGGGATCCAGGATCAATGTTTGCGGGCCCCACTTCATCGTCGAACTCCGCCTCGCCATGCACCCCTTTGCGCCGCAACGAATCAATGGTGACATTGGTCATGATCCGGTAGAGCCACGTGTAAAACGTCGACTCTCCCTTAAAACGGTGAATCGAGCGCCACGCTTTGAGGAACCCTTCTTGCGACAGGTCCCACGCGTCTTGCTCGTTTTGCACCATCCCGTAGATCATGCTGAACGCCTTGCCACGGTACTTGGTCACCAAATCATTAAACGCCGTTGTCTCTCCCGCTTGGCATCGTCGTACCAGGGCCCCGTCGTCCAGCTCTGCCGCGTCCTGCAACGTTGACCCTGTTGCAGATTTAGACGCGGGCGCGTCGGTTTCATTCAAGGCTCTTCCCCAAATCTAGGCGCCATAACGACGGCGCCACTCAGCCCGCAGATCGCCCATGAGGACGATGATCTGGTCCCGCACCTGAAAAAGGCGTCCGAACAGGTCGTGGTACTGTCCGGCTTTCAAGGTTCCCGCCCGGTTCAGTTCCGTGGCCGCGTCGATCGCGCCGGAAATCGCCCGCAGGGCGCGTTTCAGGTAGGCGATCGTCATCCCGATCTCCTCGTTGTCCCCATCACTCAGCGCAGCTGCGAGTTTCGCGCTGGCGACGGCGACGTTAGAGGCCAGTTTGACGCCGAGCGGGTTGGTTTGGCTGTTGGGAACGCCGTCGAGGAGTTGGTCAATCCACACGGTAAGGGCGAACGCGCTTTGGTAGAGCGGATGCGATTCAAAACTCTCCTGACCCTCCGTCTCCTCCGACTCCCCGTCGTCGGCTTCAAACTCCAACTCTTCGACCGTTTCACCTGGGGATTCCAAGAGGTGCGTCCATCCCATCTCCCGCGCGATGATCTGGTCGCGGTTAGGGTCGTCGAGGTATTTTTCGAAGAGCTCCATGTAGCGGTCAGTCTTGCTGTCCTGCTGCTGGAGGAAGCGCTCCCAGTCGTACTCATCCCAGACGCGCTCTGGCTCATCGAAGAAATCAGCCATCCCGTTCTCTATCGCAGGATATACCCCCCTGCAAAGCTTTTATCCCGGTGGAGACCTGTCGCGAAAGGCCGGCGGGCGCACTGGAAAATCGCGTCGCGCAGGGCCGCCAACACCGCCGCCGCCCTTTTGCCTGAGCGCTCCGGGGTCCGTGTCGGACCGGCCCTGGCAGTTGCTCAGACCGCCACCGCGGACGGGTTCTCTTCGCGAAGCGTTTGCAGGCGCAGCTGCCCGCAGGCCGCGTCGATGTCGTGGCCCTTTTCGCGCCGGATCGTCGAGGTTACGGCGGCTCGCACCAAGACGCGGTGGAACGCCGTTTGCCGCGCCTCGGAAGGCCGCACCCAAGTCAACCCCTCCACCCGGTTATAGGGGATCAGGTTCACCTTGGCCCCAAGGCGACGGGCCACCCGGGCAAGGGCCTCCGCGTGCGCGGGTTCATCGTTCACGCGGTCGATCAGGATGTACTCCAACGTGATCCGTTCGGTCTTCCGCGCCACGTAATACTCGCAAGCTTCCACCAAGGCGGCGACGTTGTACCGGCGGTTCACGGGCATGATCTGGTCCCGAACCTCGTCCGTGGCCCCGTGCAGCGAGATGGCCAGCCGCACCTGCAACGGTTGGTCGGCCAGCTCGCGGATCTTCGGGGCCAGCCCACTGGTCGAGAGCGTGATGCGCCGGGCACCGATGCCGACGCCCCAAGGCGCATTCAGGATGCCGACGGCCCGCATCACCTCGCGGAGGTTAGCCAGCGGCTCGCCCATGCCCATAAACACCAGATTGTTGACGCGTTCGCCCGAAAGGGCTTCGGCCTGCAGAACTTGTTCGACGATTTCGGCCGCGCGCAGGTTGCGGGAAAAACCCGCCAGGCCGCTCGCGCAAAAGCGGCAGCCGTAGGCGCAACCTACCTGCGTCGAAACGCAGAGGGTCCGGCGGTCAGACCGCTCCCCGTACAAGGCCGGGTTGGCGGGGATGAGCACGCTTTCGACCAAGGCGCCGTCGGGCAACCTGAAAAGGTATTTGCGCGTCGCCTCATCCTTCGCCCCGGTGGCGCGCACGCAGCGCAGTTGGTGGACGGTGAAGGCTTCAGCCAGCGCGTCCCGGGCCGCTGCCGGCAGGTCGGTCATCTCCGCCGCGGAAGAGATCCGCTTGCGGTACACCCAAGCCAACGCCTGCCGGGCGCGGTAGGTCGGTTCGCGACGCTCACCGAACCAACGTTCCAGCTCCGGCAACGTCAAACCGCAAAGGCCAACCCGGCTCTCCATCAGAAACCTCCAAAGGACGCAGTCTCCCACAGGGACGCCGGGCGTGCAACGGAACGGGGCGCGCGGGACCGGCTGGCGAAATTTGCTGGACGCACCAGAAGCGTGCGGGAATGGTGCGGCCCGATGGTGCTGAAGTGTCACGAGATTTTTGAGCGTTCCTCGCCAGAGCTGGTCCACGGCATTTTCCTACACCTGCAGGAAAAGGAGAAAGCGGTCTACAAAGCGGCGATCCAAAACATCGCGGCGCAACGTCGCCTTCGGCCGGTGTTCATCGAGCGCAAGCCGAAGGCGGAACGGCACCTCTGGCTGAAAGGGGCGCTGTCCCGAAAACCGGCCGAGGAATACGCCATCCAGATCCTGCAGATCTGGCTGTTGGGAGCGCAGCGCGGCTTGATCTGCGAATTTTTGGATGCGCTCGGGATCCCGCACGACGGCAAGGGAGTGGTGGAAGAGCTCCCGGCGGAGCCCAGCCGAGAGCGGCTCGAAGCCGCGGTGGCGGCGCTGCTCCAAAAGCACCCGGCGGAGGTGGTGGCGGTCTACTTGCACGCGTTCCAGGCCATGGACGAGCACCCCTGGCCCGGCTTAGCGCGCCTGCTCGCAGAAGACCGGCGCTTGGCCCTTGGTGCGCCCGAGCCCGAGGCTAGGCACGCGTCACCCCCGGCTACGGTCCCGGCTTCGGCCACCCACCCCGAAACGCAACCGTAGGGTCGTCGCGTGCGCCAGCCGTCGACACCGCCCGCCAAAAAGGGAGGCCGGCCACACCGGGCTTCCCACCTTCACCCCGCATGAGGACGTTCCGCAAAGAGCTTTGGTTTGAAACCAAACGGCGGCGAGAGCTGGTTAGGATCACGCCGCAAGTGGAGAGTTGCTTGCGGGAGAGCGGGATCAACGAGGGTTTGCTGCTCGTCAACGCGATGCACATCACCGCGAGCGTGTTCATCAACGATAACGAGAGCGGGTTGCATCAGGACTTCGAGCGTTGGCTCGAGGCGTTGGCCCCCGAATTGCCGCACTCGCGGTACCAGCACAACGGCGTGGAAGACAACGCCGACGCACACCTCAAACGATCCGTGATGGGGCGGGAGGTCGTGGTGGCGGTGACGGCCGGGGCCCTTGATTTCGGGCCGTGGGAAGAGATCTTTTACGGGGAGTTCGACGGCTTGCGGCGCAAACGCGTGCTCGTCAAGATCATCGGGGAATGATGGAGGATTTGGCAGCAGCGGTCGCGGCTTTCATCGCGGCGCCGGACCCGGCCGCATTCGAGCCGTTGGCTTTGGCGATCCACCAGCGCCAGCGGCGGGCGAACGACGTTTACCGACGTTACTGCCAACACCTCGGCGTTCCCGACGACCTCCGCCGCTGGCGCGACATCCCGGGGTTGCCGCAAGTCGCTTTCAAGAAGAGCCGGGTGGCGTGCTTTCCTGCGGAGGCGTCCCGGTACGAATTTCGAACCAGCGGCACGACGGGAGAAGGTTACGGCAGCCACTTCTTACCGTCGCTCGACCTTTACCGCCATGCGGCATTAACCGGCTGGACGCGGTGCGGTCCGCCGGGGGGCGATTGGCACCTGTTGATGCGCTCACCGGAGGAAGCGCCGCACTCGTCGCTGGGTTGGATGGGCCGCTTTCTGGTGAACGGTCAGGACGGTGCCTTCTACATGGACGGCGCGGGCCGATTGGATCTCCCGCGCTTGGCCCGAAGCCTCGCTAGGGCGCGGACGCCCGTCGTGATCTTCGGGACGGCGTTGGCGTTCGTGCACCTGCTGGAGACCCCGTCTTCGGTCCCTGCCTCGCTGCCGGCGGGCAGCGTTTTGGTCGAGACCGGCGGATTCAAGGGCAGCGGCCGGGAGGTGGCCAAAGAGGAGCTTTACGGTCAACTCGGACGGCGGTTCGGGATAGAGGTCGAACAGATTTGGAACGAGTACGGCATGACCGAGGTCCTCTCCCAATTTTACAGTCGCGGGTTGGGCCGACCGCACGTCGGGCCGCCGTGGCTTCGGGCGGTGGTCGTCGACCCGGAAACCGGGAATGAGACACCCCCGGGGAGCGTCGGCGTGTTGCGGATGGTGGACTTGGCGAACGTCTGGTCCGTCGTGGCCGTGCAAACGCAGGACTTAGCGGTGGCCGCGGCGGACGGCGGCTTCACTCTTTTGGGCCGGGACCCGGGAGCCTTGCCGCGGGGGTGCTCGCGCCCAGCGGATGAATCGCTGCAAATGGTGCGACCGTGAACGCGGCCACCGCAGCCCGCCTGCGCGCCCTGACGACAGCACTAGCGGCATGCCCGATCGTGGCGGGAACGAGCGAGACGGCCCTGACGGCTTGGGTTGAGGCGGAGCTGGGTCCCGGGGCTTTGGAGGCCTTGGAGGGGAAGGCGATGCCTTACGCCGGGCGCCAACGGGTTCTGCAGGCGCTGTCGCCGGTGCTTCACGTGGTGTCGGGCAACACCCCGCACGCCGCGATTCAGAGCGTCGCGCGGGCGACCGTGCTGGGCGCACCCGTGCAATGGGTGAAGGTGCCGAGAGAACCGCCTCTGCCCCTCTTGGAGAGCTTTTTGGCCGAGCTGCCGGACCCGTGGCGGCCGGCGGTCACGTCGGAATTACCAACAACGTGGTTGCAAGAGGCTGCCGCGGTCGTTGTCTTCGGCAGCGACGCCACGGTGCGTGCGCTCTCCGCACAGGTGGCGCCTTGGCAGCGGTGGGTGCCGCACGGCCACCGTTTCAGCTTTGGGCTGTTGCACGGGCCATGCGACCGCGCGGCGGCCGGCGCGGCGGCCAGGGATGTCGCTGCCTTCGATGGGCTCGGGTGCCTCTCACCCCAATTCTATTTGGCGCGCGAGGGCGCCGAAACGTTCGCTGCCAGCCTGGCGGCGGCGCTGGCG
>CAXUNV010000020.1:0-4212 GCA_964252355.1 uncultured Chthoniobacterales bacterium
CTCATAGCCAGCCTTACCCTCTTCACCGCCGGCAGCGCAGAAGCTGGTTCCGATGCAGCCGGGAACCTTCGCCTCATGGCTTTCGGCAGCGAGGCGCAATTGACGGCCGTCAAGAACGCCGTAGGGCGCTTCAATCAAAAGTACCCCAACGTCAAGGTCGAGATCGCCATCGATCCCATCTCGAGTGGTTGGGGCGATTACGTGACCCGCGTCCTCTCTCAATTCAACGCCAACAACGCTTACGACGTCTACGGCACCGCGATCGAAACCTTCCGGACGTTCGAGACCCGAAACCTGTTCCTCCCCCTGGACGATTACATCGCCGGGCACGCCGGCTATTCCGACTTTGATCCGGCCCTTTTCAAATACGCTTCGAACGGTGGCAAGACGTACTTCATCCCGATCGGTTGGAATAACATCATGGTCAACTACAACCGGACACTGTTCCGGAGCGCAGGCGTCGAGTTCCCGAAAACGGGTTGGACCTGGAACGACCTGCGTGAGACCGCCAAGAAACTTACCCTCCGCGATGCCGGTGGACACATCACCCAGTTCGGCTACGAGGTGCCCAACCAATTCTTCTTCGTGCAACCCTGGTTCCTGTCGAACGGCACCTCCGTGCTCAACGCCGATTGGACTGCATCCAACATGCTCGATCCGAAAGTGACCGAAACTCTCCAGTTTCTGCATGACCTGATCCACGTCGACCGAGTGTCGCCGATCCCAGGAAAAGACACGATGGATAACCAGTTCATGGCCGGTCAAGTCGCCATGATTTCCCGCGGCCATTGGATCGTCGAAAACGCCAAAAAGGCCAACCTCGACATGGATGTCGCGGTCCCGCCGCGCCAGGAGAGCGATACCACGGTCATCGGGTTCGGCGGTTACGGCGTGGCGAAGACGTCCAAAAACCCGGAACTGGCCAAGGAGTTGATCGGCGAACTCACCAGCTTCGAAACTCAGAAAGAAGAGGGAGAAAAAGGCGGCGGAGTCCCCGGACGGAAGTCGGCTGCGGAAACCCCGGAATTTTTGGCTTACCCGCCCAGCGCTGCCCTTTATTACCAGACGCTGCCGCACACGCTGCCCGTCCCTTCGCCGGCCAACTTCCAGGAGGTCGAGAAGATCTTCATCCGGAACTACGTGGCGATGATGTCGGGCGAGGTCTCGATTGCGGATGGAGTCAAGCGCGCCGACCGGGAGCTGAACGAATCGTTCAAACGGCTCGCTTCCCGGCAAGGGAAGTAGCGGAACAGAAGGTAACGAAGGAAACGAAGCGAAGAAGGTTTAGCACAGAAGGTCACCCAGGACACGAAGAGAGGTTGCGGTGTTAAGCGGCCTTTTCCGGTAGCTCCCCACCCGCATGGGATTCTCCGCCATTCCGGTTTCTTCCACCCCGCGCCCGCAACTTGCCCGCGCCCAGGCACGCGCCGGTTATTGCTTCATCCTGCCGGCGGTCGCGCTTTACGCCGTCTTCGTGCTCGCGCCGGTCATCGTCACCTTCATTCTCAGTTTCACCTACTACGACCCGATGGGAGGTACCCGCTGGGTTGGTCTAGAAAATTTCCAACGCTTTTTCACCGGCGACCGTTCCCTGCAGATCTTTGGCAACACGCTTTGCTTTGCCGTCTTTGCCGTCACCGGGAACATCGTGGTGGGTCTACTGCTCGCCCTGGCGCTCAACCGCGCCATGCCGGCGTTTCTCCTCTACCTGTTCCGGCTGGCTTTCTTTTTGCCGGTCATCATCGCCGCTGCTTTCGTGTCGATCGTCTGGGGATATTTCTACGGTGACGATCTCGGCGTGATCAACTTTTACCTGATCAAGCTCGGATTCGCGCCGGTGCACTGGCTGACGTCCAGCCGTACCGCGATGTTGTCGATCGTCCTGATGGACATTTGGAAGAACGCGGGTTTTTTCATGATCATCTTCATCGCCGCGCTGCAAAGCGTGCCGAGAAGCATCCTCGATGCCGCCATCATGGATGGCTCATCTTATTGGCGACGCTTTTTTCGGATTGTGCTGCCCTGGATTTCGCCGGTGGTCTTTTTTGCCATCGTCTACGCGTCGATCGGCGCGCTCCAGGTCTACGAGTCGATCGTGATCTTGACTCGCGGCGGACCGGGTGACGCCACCCGTTCGTTGTCGATCTACATCGTCGAGGAAGCGTTCGACAACTTCGACATCGGCTACGCCGCTTCGATCTCGGTCATCATGACGCTGATCATCCTGATCATCACGGTCGTCCAACTGGTCGCGTCCCGTCGCTGGGTACAACCCTGAGATGCAGACCAAAGCCGCTCAACGCTGGATCGACCGCAGCATCCTGACGGTCACAGCCGTGCTCGGTGTCCTGATGCTGCTCCCGTTCGCCTGGTTGTTCAGCATGTCTTTCCGGCTACCCGGTGAGGCTTACAAGCTACCGCCCAGCTTCCTTCCGCCGAGGCTCGATTTCGGCAACTACGCGACCGTGCTCCATTCGAGCGTCCCGTTCCTCCAGATCTACGCCAACAGCCTGCTCGTGGCCGTGCTGGTCACGGCCGGTCAACTGGTGACCTGCACGCTCGCGGCCTTTGCCTTTGCCCGTCTCAAGTTCCCGGGACGCGACAGCATCTTCTTCGTGCTCCTGGTTGGCCTCATGTTTCCGGCGCAGGTCACGATCATCCCGATCTATCTCGGCTTCGCGAAGGTCGGTCTTTTGAATCGACCCATCGGCTTGGCGCTCATGTACCTGACGTCGAGCTTTGGCATCTTCCTCGTTCGCCAGTTCATGCAGTCGCAGCCCAAAGCACTCGAGGAAGCCGCGCTGATGGATGGCGCCGGTTATTGGAAGATTTTTTACCGGATCTCGCTGCCGCAGTTGCGTCCGTCGCTCTCGGCGCTGGGCATCATCACTTTCACCCAGACCTGGAACTACTACTTTCAAGCGCGGGTTCTCCTGGAACCGCAACCCTCGCTCACCCTTCCGGTCGCCATGGACCTGCTGCGGGGCTACCTCGCTGCCGGCAACCTTTCCGTCGTCATGGCCGCGATGAGCATGGCCGTCCTCCCGGTGATGCTGCTCTTTCTGCTTGCGCAGAAACTGGTGATCGAAGGGGTCGCGTTGAGCGGGATCAAGAATTGAGCAGCCTCCACGACGTTACTTATGTCGAGTCCTGAGAACCACTTTACGTACGTCGGTGACCGGCAGCGGCACGTGGCGTTTCCACTTGGGGGGATCGGCACCGGCAGCATCTCGCTGACCGGGAGCGGCCGACTTACCGACTGGAGCATCCGCAACCGGCCGGCGATCCACCAAACCAACGGGTACAGCCATTTCGCCGTCAAAGCCGAGTCTGGCGGCCAGCTCCGCGGAGCCCGCGTCCTGCACGGGCCTTACGAAGGCCTTCCCACCGGTTCTCCGAGTTACCGTCCCTTCGACGGGTTCGGCTTTGGTGCGAACCGCGATACGTTGGCTGGGGTCCCGCATTTCGAGAACGTGGTGTTCACCGGGAAGTTTCCGAGCGCCGAACTCGCATTTCACGACCCGGCGTTTCCTGGCGTCGTGCAGATGACGGCGTTCAGTCCCTTCATTCCGCACAACGACCGCGATTCTTCGATGCCGGTTGCCATGTTCGAGTTTGCGATTCGGAACACCACCGGCGACACCATGGACTACACCGTCGCGGCCACGCTGGGGAACTACGGCTGCGACAGCGGCGTCCATACCTTCTCGCAGTCGGGCGGGCTGAGCACCTTGCACCTGACCTCCGCTGAAGCGACCGAGGCTGAGCGACGAGGCGACTTGGCGTTGGTGACCGACTGCACCGAGGTCGAACACGTCGACTACCATTTTCGGGGTCAATGGTTCGACAGCCTCGCCCGCCACTGGGCCGAATTCGCGCGCCCGGGACGACTCGTCGAACGTCGCTACACGGAGCCGCGCGCAATCAACAACATGTGGCAACAGCCGGAGCACGGGACCTTGGCCGCCCGAATCCAGGTGCCGAAGGGAGAGATCGGAGCCGTGCGCTTTGCCATCGCGTGGAATTATCCTGACGGCAGCATTTACTGGTTTAACCGACGAGGACCGGGCAGTCCTCATTTTCCGGGCAAGGCGCCTACTTGGAAAAACTACTACGCTACGCAATGGCGAGATTCGGCGGCGAGCGGCGCCGACCCCGTTCGGCGGTGGGGTGCGCACCGGGCCCCCCCCGTGGGATTACGGGGTGGGCGCT
>CAXUNV010000020.1:4222-19915 GCA_964252355.1 uncultured Chthoniobacterales bacterium
CCAGGAGTTTGATGGGGCGCGGCAAAGGCTCAGCGGCGTTGGGATGCGCTCCGGCAACCGACGTTCGAATTCCGTGATGCGCTCTTCGATTCTGCGTTGCCGGTGGAGATCGTTGACGCCGTCCAAGGGACCCTAGGCATTCTCCGCTCCGCCACGATCCTCCGCTTGGAGAACGGAGACCTCTGGGGATGGGAGGGCCAGCATCCGACCGAAGGCTCCTGCGAAGGGAGTTGCACGCACGTCTGGAACTACCAGCAAACTTTGCCTTACCTTTTTCCGGCCCTGGAGCGCTCGCTGCGCCAAACGGAATTCACCTACAACCAGCTGTCGAACGGCGGACTGACCTTCCGCCAGCGGCTGCCACTCGGCTCCGGCTTTGATATCATCGGCCCGTGCGCCGACGGACATTTCGGCGCGGTGATCAAGTTTTACCGCGACTGGAAGATGTGTGGGGACCACGATTGGCTTCTCGAGTTCTGGCCAAAGATCAAACGTGCGGTGCAATACGCTTGGTCGCCGGAGAATCCCGATCGTTGGGATCCGGATGCAACCGGCGTTCTTCAGGGACGACAACACCACACGCTCGACATGGAGCTGTTCGGCCCGAACTCCTGGTTGAGTTCGATGTACCTTTGTGCGCTGCGCGCGGCCGAGGCGATGGCGAGCCAAGTGGGCGACGAGCCGTTCGCCAAACAATGCGCCGCGATCGCGTCGAACGGAATTCGGTACGTTGACGAAAGGCTTTTCAACGGCCGGCACTACCTGCAGGAGATCGATCTTGGCGACCGGTCCGTCCTCGAAAAGTTCGCGACGGGACGACAGGCAGGTGTGCTCAGCGAATCGGTTCTGGACGCCTACTGGTCCGATGAATACCGGCAGATCTGCTACCAGATTGGCCAGGGTTGCCTCACCGACCAACTGCTGGGGCAATGGCATGCCGATCTGGCCGGTCTTGGCCGACGCTTATTTGACGACCGCCAAGTTGGCCAGGCGCTCCGCACGACCTTCGAGCAAAACTTTCGATCGAGCCTGAAAGATCACTTCAACCCGTGCCGCGTTTACGCTTACGAAAGAGAAGGCGGCCTGCTCAACTGTACTTGGCCACAAGCGGGGACGAAGCCGGCGCTGCCGGTGCCTTACGCCGAAGAAGTCTGGACCGGGCTCGAGTACACCTTCGCCTCGTTCTTGATTGGCCGAGGACTGGTGGACGAAGGGCTGACCATCGTCCGAGCAGCGCGGGCGCGGCACGACGGTTCCAACCGGAACCCGTGGAACGACATCGAGTGCGGGAGTTATTACGCGCGCGCTTTGTCGAGCTACGCACTCCTGGTCAGCTACACCGGTTTCCGTTACGACGGACGTGACGGCGGCACCTTTACGTTCAGCCCGGTCGACCGCGGCCGCGGGCGCTGGTTCTGGTCCGCCGGGCGCGGTTGGGGTACGGTGGAACAGACAAAATCCTCGACGGCGACGATCCACGTGAGCGGCGGCGAGTTGTCGGTAAACCGTCTGAACTTCGCCGGATGGGGCCGGGTCAAGACGGCAGACGGGGAGCCGTGCGTGGTCGAGGACGACGTTTCTCGCCTCGTTCAACCCAGGCGATTGCGAGCCGGTGAAAAACTGGTTCTTGGCCTCGAAGGTTATGGCGACGCTTGAGCTAAAAAGGGTCAGGAAAAGCTTCCAATCGACCGAAGTCATTCACGACATTGATCTGACCATCGCCGACGGGTCGTTCACCGTCTTTGTGGGACCGTCCGGGTGCGGTAAATCGACCTTGCTGCGGTTGATCGCCGGATTGGAAGAACTCAGCGCCGGGGAAGTGCACCTCGGCGGTGTGCGTTGCGACCATTTTTTGCCGTCTGCCCGCGAGATGGCCATGGTTTTCCAATCGTACGCGCTCTACCCGCACATGAGCGTCTACGAGAACCTCCGGTTCGGGCTCGTGAATCAAAAGCTTCCGAAACCGGAGATTGACGCCCGGATCCGTCGGGCTGCCGACATTCTGCGCATCAGCGATCTGCTGAGCCGCCGACCATCGCAGCTTTCCGGAGGGCAAAGTCAGCGCGTCGCCATCGGGAGGGCGATTGTCAAGGAACCCCGAGCCTTCCTTTTTGACGAACCGTTGTCGAACCTCGATGCCGAGCTCCGGGTGAAGATGCGAAGCGAAATCGTCAACCTGCATCGGCGTCTGAAGTCGACGATGATCTACGTCACGCACGACCAGGTCGAAGCGATGACGATGGCCGACACCATCGTGGTGTTACGCAATGGCCGGGTCGAGCAGGTGGGCACGCCCCTCGAGTTGTACGCCCGACCCTGCAACCAATTTGTGGCGAGTTTTCTCGGCACACCGCAAATGAACCTCTTGAGCGGATCGTTCACCAAAATTTTGGATGGCGGGGTCACGATCGGCGTCGACGGGAAGCGGAACGAACTTCAGGCGACGGTCCTGGGGAAAACGACGAACGGTGACGCCGTTTTTCCTGGTGGCCCTTGCACCGTCGGGATTCGCCCGGAGCACCTGGTCCCCACCGCGGCGGGGCCGCTGGTTGCGAAGGTTCTCTCGGTAGAAATCCTGGGTTCTGAAACGATTCTGCTGGCCCAACTCGGTTCCGGCGAAAAGATCGCTGCGTCCATGCGCGGCATCCGTGGCACGTCCCCCGGGGATGAGTTGGCTTTTGCCGTCGATCCGCGATTCGTCCACGTGTTTGGGGAAGCCGGGGACGCGCTTTCGCCGTTGCGCCCCTGGCGCGAAGACTACGTGCTAGGAGAAGGGTGAGCGGACGACGGGAGCGGATGCGCGATGGGCGAAGCTAGGCTAGCCGGCCCGCTTGCTGCTCGCTCGCCGGGGCTTCGGTTCCTTCTTGCCCTCAAGGTTGAGCGCCACGGCCGCACGGATGAGACCCTTCAAGGCCGCCTTATCGACCTCGTCGCCTTCACGAAGGTCGATCGCGCGCCTGACATTCCCGTCGAGGCTGGAGTTGAAGAGGCCTGAAGGGTCCTGCAGCGCAGCTCCCTTCGCGAAGGTCAGCTTGACGACATTCGTGTACGTCTCTCCCGTGCAGACGATGCCGCCGTGGGACCAGACGGGAGTCCCCCGCCACTTCCACTCTTCGACGATCTCAGGGTCCGCTTCGTGGATGAGTTCGCGAACTGCCGCGAGCGTCTTCCCGCGCCAGTCCCCAAGTTCCTTGATCTTCGCGTCGATCAATGCGGAGGCAGATTCCATTGGGAGGGGTCTTTGATTATCGCTCCAACTCTCGCACCGAGTTTTGCCTGCGCGCACCGTAATCTGGAACGTCCGCGAGTGGAAGCCTCTTCTCGTTCGATGGCAGCTTGGAA
Source organism: uncultured Chthoniobacterales bacterium (assembly GCA_964252355.1). Lineage (GTDB taxonomy): Bacteria > Verrucomicrobiota > Verrucomicrobiia > Chthoniobacterales > JAFAMB01 > CAXUNV01. The sequence goes on from CAXUNV010000020.1 coordinate 7,565, forward strand.
ACTCGGTAGCCACCCGCGTGCGGGCTGAACAGTGATCATTGGACTAGTTTCGCAGGCGCGACTACCGCAAACTGACAAGCCGAATCGTGAGGACGGCATCGATACATTCCACGTCGTTACGGGCGACAATCGTGGATGGTAAATGGGATTGAACGAAGACGCGGACAATGGGTCCGGTTAGCGTTGCGCAGACTTGCTTGGCCGGTTACCGGAGGCTTTGTCGAAGGTGTCGACGCAGTCGAGAAACGAACGACCGTCGCCTTACCTCGCACCATCTTCCTGACCATATCCGCTTGGTTCTGAGACTAGTGGGAGGCCCGTTGGGGAACGCGTGCCGCGACGGTTTTTCCCGGCCGAAGAAGCGACCACCTGTCCGCAGCGCCGCCCGAGGATCGTCCAACCGTTCGCCGGTCTACCAGGCGGCAGACGGGATGAACCGTTTCGAGCTGAAGAGTCGCGCGCAAGGCGCCGCTCACGCCCTTGCATGGTCAGCCCCGGTCAGCGGGAGGGATGACGTGCCGAGCTCTGCCGATGGGATGGGCGCAACCCTTCTCGCGACGAAACCCCTTGGCGGAACGCGCGCATAGGTCGAGGTCGACGTTCCTGACGCTCGCCTTTACGCTTCGTCGTCGTCGGTCTACTCGGTTACCGCCATGTGGACGGACCGGATCACTTAACCGCCTCGGGCGCGACCGAAATCAAGAACCTCGATTTTGGGGAAGCGATTGTCTTGCGGTCAATACGTTGCTCCTAATTTTGAGATACCCCCTGAAAGGGTGTGTTCCGACGCTTGTGGTCGGCTCGCGAATCAAGCAGGGCGTGGACCGCCAAGGGACAGCTGGGAGAAGAATTGCTGCGGGTCGAGCACCGAAACCGACTCCGTCTCCAAGAGTCGTTTCGGGAACACCATGACGCAGGTTCCCTGCGCATCCCGGACGCTTCGATAACGGATCGCGGAGACCCGTCCGGAGTCGAAGGCAGCCTTTCCGAGCCGCTGGGTCGGGGGATCCGTCACCGCCTTCCAGGGCTGGGCTAATTCGGTAAGGTTGGTGTTGAGAAGCCGTTGGGTTTCGGCCCGCGTTAAATCCAACACGCGCGTGAGCTTCGCCCGGCTCATGAAGACCGTCTTGGGCGGTAGCGCAAAGCCCGGGAAAAGGCTTTTTAGTCCGGCGCTCCACTCCGCATGCGCCGTGCGCTCGCGAGAGGCGAGGTACAGGGAGTCGGGGCCACCAATAGGCGTGAAACGCCCGCCGCCCCGCCGCGGTCCGCCGGCGAAGAGCAAGTCGGGCTGCAACCGCGTCGCCCGTGGACGTCCTGTCGCATGCAACGTCATCCCCAGAAGCGAGGAAGTGGTTACCACCCGGTAGAGTCGACCCGAAAACCCCGTCGTCGAAACCTCGTCGAGAAAGGAACGCAGCTCATCGGGTCCCAACATGCGGTCCTCAACCGGGCTGGCCCAAGAGCGCGGTGCGCACCAAACCCGCCAGCTCAAAAACCCTGCCCTGGCGGATCATCCGCAGCGGCGTTTCGCCGCCCAACTCGTCATTGACGGTGTTCAGCCAGCGCTGAAACGCGGTTACGTCGCCGCGCATGAGTTCCAGCGCACCCGCCACGGTGGCAAAAGGCGCCAGGCGTTCGTGAACGGTGGCGGAATCCGGGGTCCGGTGGGCCGTCGTCTCCTTGACGCCGATCAACCGCGCGACCTCCGAAACCGCAAGCCCGTAAAGCTCGGACACGGGCCGGATGTCCAAGCGGCCGCTCTTTTGATGATGGAGGAATTCGAGCGCTTCTGGGCGTGAAAACAGCTCGGCAGGCCGCGCCGTTGAGACCGACTCCAAGCGGCTTTGCACCGCGGTCAGGTACTCGCCCAAATCCGCCCTCGAAACCGAATCCGGAAGGAAATCCACCGCCCGGTTCCCCAAAAGCTCCTGCCAAGCAGGTTCTTTGGCGTAGGCCACCGGCGCCCAGACGACCAGCCGGCTGTGCATGCGGTCGAGTGCCGGGAACGCCGAGCGCAGCCGCGCCGCCAACTTTTTGGGCGCTCTGCCTTTCTTTAGCGCGATCACCCCGACGCGGTTCCTTTCGGACCCCAGGAGCTTGGTGAATTGATCCAAGCCGTCGACGACGGTCCAAAACCGTCCCTTTTGCGAGGCGGCGATCCCTTCCAAGCCAGGGCCAAACGCCACGACCGCCCGACGCCCGAGCGCGCGATCCACACCGTGTTTTGGACGACTGACTGCGGAAGGGATCTTCACGGGAAACAACGTAGCGGATTTACACATGCTTTCCACAGAGATTGCACGCCTGAGATCATCCAAACTTTGTCAGTCCCACCGAACCGCGGGCATCTCCACAACATCTTGCGGGCAATCGCTTCCGGGTTCACGGGGTGACAGGTCGGTGTAGCGGCCGACGCAAGAAAATGAGCCATGTATACTTGCGGGCTTCAGAAGTCGGGGTTGGCGGAGTGACCGTTGCACGTTGGCAGGTTTTGGCTGGAGCGCTGCCCGGGATGGCGCGCTGGCGTGTTTGGCACCGCATCGATGCATCCCACGTTGCGACCAGCGCCCGCCGCGGCGGTTCCTCGCGCGAAAGACCGCGCGGCCGAAGCGCCGCGGGCGGGGCTTCTCGGCTCTCGAAAGCCGCCACCCCAAGTTCTGAGCGATCCGGAGGCGCGCCGTCCGTACAAGCCAGGCAAGCTTCATCCCACCGCGCCCGATGAGGGTGCTGGACCCTTCCCGGTATATCCATGACTTGGGGCGTGTATACGAACGCGGCCTGTCCGCTTTCCACCCGGCCAGCAGGCTGTGGCAGATCGAAAGGGTGAACTCCTCATGGGCCGCAAGACGCGGGTAACGCGGGCGCTTGCCCGTCTCCGGGCGGGTGGTTGCGGCTGACGTGAAGCCGGTCGAGACCTTCAAAGATCGGACCTGGCTAGCCGTGGCTCGAGCCGTGCGGTCTTGCCAAAGAACGAAGCAGCGCTAGCCCGCATCGCAATCCGTTAAGCATTTCAGCTTTTCAAGCCAACGAAGATCTGGTTTGATCTTCGTTGGCTTTAATTTATTCAGTAGTTTCGGTGTAAACGCCGTCACCTTCGCCGGGAAATCCTTTATGCTGACCGAGCCGAAAACCTTTGATTGGCCGCTCGCTTACGAAGCGGAAAACCTGCTGCGGCAGTACCTCGAGCTTTTCTTTGAAAAGAATGAGTTTGCGCGCGCGCTGGCGGCACGCATGCAAGGGGTATCGGGTACCGAGTTCTACGAATTCGTCGATCACCTGACGGTTGGTCCAGACCAAGTCCCGCAGCTTCATGAAGCTGGACTCGTCATCGAAGACATAGATGCGCCAGCCGAAGTTTATCACCATCCCCGCGCCATGATGCCGCGCGTGCTGATCAAACCTGTCGGATGGTCACAGGGTCCGACGGAGGTCGCGCTCAAAACGGATTCGGTGGTCGACTTTGTGGCCCGGCACGACTTGGGCGTGCCGATCGAGGGCAAATTCGGGTCGCGGCTGCGCCGGGCGACGGTCGCGGAAGCAGACGGTAGCAAGCTCAGCGTCGTCGAACGTTTAGGCTACCGTGGGTTCAAGGTGACGCCACCGTCACCGGGATTCGCCGAAGCCGTCGGACGCGCCCGCGAACTCTGGCGGACGCGCAAGCGCCGTTTCGACAAGGACGGGCTCGGCGCTAAACATGCCCTGGAACTGCAGCAGCAAGTCTTGGCGCTCGTCGGCCCGGATGTCGCTTGTGAACTGTTCTTCTCGGAGGAACGGGTTTTCTGGGAGTTCCGGAATCGGGCCGCCCGCATCCAGAAACGGCGCCAGGATTTCCTGGGGCTTGGTTGGGCCAACCATGATCATCACACGTTCCGTTCTTCACGCGCGTTGTTTGCTGATCTGATGGTGTTCCTGGATCGCTTTGGTTTTGAAAAGCGGGAGCGGTACTACGCCGGTGCCCAAGCCGGTTGGGGAGCGCAGATCCTGGAACAATTCGTGACCGGGATCACCGTGTTTGCGGACGTCGACCTGATGCCGGAAGAGACCGAGATCGATTTTTCGGAGGATCGGTTGCCCCCTTCTTCGAAGCTGCGAACGGTGGGGCTCTGGTGTGGGTTGCATGGGGATAGTTGGCTCCAGGCCGGCATGCATCATTTGGAGGCGCGTTTCGACTTTGCTTTGCTGCGCGAGCAACTGATCACCGAAGGCGTCAACACGATGAAGCCGTTCTCTGATTTCCCTTTTTTGAAACAAGCCTTCACGGAAGGCGAACGCTGGGCCGTCGAGCCTGCGCGCATCGAGGCCTTGGAGCGCGCGAACCTGATCACCGTCGAGCAAGCCGAGACTTTCCGACGCGAAGGCGCGATCGGTAGTCACCTCGAGAACTTGGAACGCAAAGGCGGCTTCAAGGGTTTCAACCAGAAGTCGGTGAGCGTGATCATCGAAGCCACCGATCCGCGGCACGCGGCCGTGGCGCATTGACGGAGGTGCGATGAACATCGGCATCATCGGCGCGGGGAAGGTCGGCATCTCCATCGCAGCACTGCTGGAAGATTCGCCGTTTTGTCATGCCATTTCTCTCGCCGACACGCGTGAAGTCGAGAACGCCCGGGGACTGAGTAAAACCAGGTTCCGCACCCTGGACGTCAACGATGGCGCGCAGATGAGCGCCTTCGTCCAGGGGTGCGACGCCGTCGTCAGCGCCGCGCCGTATTACCTGAACAAGACGATCGCCGAAGCCTGCAGCCGGTGTGACCGGTCTTACTTCGATTTGACCGAAGACATTGAGACGACCAACTGCGTGCGGCGTTTGGCCGAAGGCAAAACCGCGACCTTCATGCCCCAATGCGGGTTGGCGCCCGGCGCCATCAACGTCATCGGCAGCGGTTTAGCGGCTTCCTTCAAATCGGTTCGCAGCCTGGAGATGCGGGTTGGCGCGTTGCCATTGTCGGCCGGCAACCAAATGAAATATTACCTCAGCTGGAGCACCGCCGGTTTGATCAATGAATATTGTCAGTTCGGCGAGGCGCTCTACCAGGGCCGGAAGATTTTCACGCAGCCCTTGGACGGGGTGGAACGTCTCACCATCGACGGCGTCGAATACGAGGCCTTCAACACTTCCGGCGGGGTCGCCACGATGTGCGAAACGTTTGGGAACCGGATCAGTGATCTAAACTACAAAACGCTTCGTTACCCCGGCCACCGCGACCTGATGAAGTTTTTGTTGTTTGATCTCAACCTCGGGCAGAAGCAGGACGTTTTGACCCAGATTTTTGATCAGGAAGTGCCGCTCACTTTCAACGACGTGGTCGTGGTTTACGTCAACGCGGTTGGCTACGATGACGCTGGCCTAGTCCAACGAAGCTTCGTCAAGAAGATCTACGCTGGCACCGTCGGGGGACGGCCCCTTTCCGCCATCCAGTTTTCCACGGCCGCCGGCGTGGCGGCCGTGCTCGAGTTGTTTGCCAGGAACGAACTGGCCAGCGGTTTCGTCCGCCAGGAATCGATCAGTCTCGAGGCGTTCTTTCGCACCCAATGGGGGTCGCACGCCTACCGGGAAGCGGAAACCGTCACGCCGTCGCTCCGGCGCTATTAGCAGCACGTCCCAACTGATCCTGCTCGATGGAACCCGCTTACGAAGTGTCGGTGGTCAAACGCGCGGTGTTCGAACGTTTCGGACTGCGACAGTTGGAGTCGGGCGTTTTCTCGGGCGAATGGCGTGGCTCCGGCCCGACCCTCGACAAACGTTCACCGATTGACGGCTGCCATCTGGCCAGGGTGCGGACGGCGTCGCCAGAAGATTACGAACGCGCCGTGGTTGCAGCCCAAAACGCTTTCCACGCCTGGCGTCTGGTGCCGGCCCCCAAACGGGGTGAACTGGTGCGGCGCTTAGGCGAGCGGCTGCGAGAACTAAAGACCCCCCTGGGCCAACTTGTGGTACTCGAGTCCGGCAAGATCGTGGCCGAAGGCGAGGGTGAAGTGCAGGAAATGATCGACATCTGCGATTTCGCTGTCGGTCTTTCCCGGCAGTTACACGGGCTGACGATTGCTTCCGAGCGTCCCGGGCATCGCCTGCTGGAGCAATGGCACCCCTTAGGACCTGTTGGCGTCATCTCGGCTTTCAATTTTCCGGTTGCCGTCTGGTCCTGGAACAGCGCGCTGGCGAGCATCTGCGGCAATGCGGTCGTGTGGAAGCCTTCCGAGAAAACCCCGCTGACGGCGATCGCGACGACCCGGATCGCGGAAGCGGTTTGCCGTGAGTTCGGGGTTGATCCGGCGATTTTCACGCTGCTTGTGGGCGGCCCGGAAATTGGTCAAGCCCTGGCCGAGGATCGCCGGATCCCGCTCGTCTCCGCGACCGGTTCCACGCGGATGGGACACGCGGTGGGCGAGACGGTGGCCAGGCGGTTGGGGAAAACCTTGCTGGAGTTGGGCGGCAACAACGCGGTCGTGGTGACGCCTTCGGCCGACCTCCAGTTGGCCAAGCGCGCGTTGCTGTTCGGTGCGGTCGGCACCGCCGGTCAACGTTGCACCAGCACACGCCGCCTGATTGTTCACCGGTCCGTTCGCGATGCCTTGGTGGAAGCATTGGTGCAGGCTTACGACCAAGTGCGCATCGGAAACCCACTCGATCCGACTACCTTGCTGGGGCCGTTGATCGATGAAGCGGCCGTGCAAGCGATGGAGAAGACGCTGGCCGAACTTCAGCAGCTCGGCGGCAAAATCCTGGCCGGGGGCGAACGCGTGCCGGCCTGCGGGAACGGCTGCTACGTGACCCCTTGCTTGGCGGAAGCGCGCAACGATTGGCCGGTGGTGCAACGGGAGACTTTTGCGCCCATCCTCTACGTGATCACCTACGAGACCCTGGACGAAGCCCTTGCGCTCCACAACGGGGTTCCGCAAGGTCTGAGCTCGGCCATTTTCTCGACCGACTTGCGCGAGACCGAACGGTTTCTTTCCAGCGTGGGCAGCGATTGCGGCATCGCCAACGTCAACCTTGGGACCAGCGGGGCGGAAATCGGCGGCGCTTTCGGCGGCGAGAAAGACAGCGGTGGCGGACGCGAGAGCGGCAGCGACGCTTGGCGAGCCTACATGCGGCGGCAGACCGTCACCATCAACTACTCTTCCGGACTACCGCTTGCGCAGGGGATCCGGTTTGATTGATCGGCCCGGTGCACGGTCGCTAGGAACGTTCAACGTTTAGCGTTTACCGTTTGCCGCGACCACCAATGCGTGACCGTCCCGGCGTGGCTACCCCACCTTCCTTGCTTCCGTCCCCGACGCGCGGCGGTGCTCTGTCGATGTTCGGCCCGTGCCTCCGGCTGGGACTGACGGCGTTCGGCGGGCCGGTGGCGCACCTCGGGTACTTTCGCCGGGAGTTTGTGGAACGTCGCGGTTGGCTTACAGAAGGGACTTTTGCGGAAACCGTCGCGCTCTGCCAGTTTCTGCCCGGGCCGACCAGCAGCCAAGTCTGCTACCTCATCGGCCTGGGGCGCGGCGGCCTGCTCGGCGCGTGGGCGGCTTGGCTCGGGTTCACCCTACCTTCGGCGATCGTCATGACCGCCGCCGGTCTCAGCCTTCGTCACGCCCCGTGGACGCCGTCGCCGGGATTGCTGCGTGGGTTGGGCACGGTCGCGGTCGCGGTTGTGGCCCAGGCCGTCTGGTCCATGGCAACGGCGCTGCTGCGGACTTGGCCTCGGCGGGTTTGGGCTCTGGTGGCGGCCGCCCTGGCGCTCGGGGTGGACCGGCCGTTCGCGCCCGCCCTTGCCTTAACGGCCGGGTTCTTGGCCGGGTGCGTCGCTTTCCCAGGGACGTCCCCGCCGCCGGAGGGGGACGTCGCGCGACTACCCACCGCAGCAGCGTCACGGGTTTGTCTGGGGCTGTTCCTCACCGGTTTGTCCGTCCTGCCGTTGTTTGCCGCAGGCCGGAACGATGGCTGGCTGGCGACGTTCGACGCGTTCTTTCGGGTGGGTGCGTTGGTCTTCGGCGGCGGCCATGTCGTCCTGCCATTGCTTCAGGCCGAAGTCGTGCCCCGCGGCTGGGTGAACGATCACGTTTTCCTTGCCGGTTACGGTTTGGCTCAGGCGCTACCCGGGCCGTTGTTCACGTTCGCCGCGTACCTGGGCGCCGCCAAAGCCGGGGCTCCCCACGGCGCCGCGGGCGGCGTTTGGGCGTTGCTTGCCCTGGTCTCGCCCTCGCTGCTCCTGGCCACGGGCGTGCTGCCTTGGTGGGAACGGCTCCGGCGCTGGCCCTTGGCCCGAGGCGGGTTGACCGGCGCCAATGCGGCCGTGGTCGGCATCCTGTTCGCCGCATGGTGCCGGCCGGTCTGCACGAGCGCCTTGGTCTCGCCGAGCGCCGCAGGCTTGGCCGCGGCGCTGTTCGTCCTCCTGCACTTTGGCCGGGTACCGGCTCCGGCGGTGGCGTTGGCCGGCGCCGCGCTCGGGGCGGGGTTGCTGAACTGAAAGGCGCAAGCTTACGCCCACCGGGCAGCCCGTGGAAGGCGCTGAACCTCCGTGCAACGCTCCCTTTCGATCGGTCGGTGAACGCAAACGTGCTGACTCGCGCGTCCCGTGCTCGGACCCACCCTTCACGTTTCCTCACCTCCTCCATTCCCGCACCGTCAAACCGTCCTGGTGTTGTCGTTGTTCTGGTCGCCGCACAACGATACGTTATGCGTGACAGGTTTGGCTGGTTCTTCCCCTGGCCATCAGCGGGCCGCCACCGTCGTGCTCTCACGAACGACGAGCTCTGGCCGCAAGAGCTGAAACGGCGGCTCAACCGTTTCCTGGTTGATGATGCTCAAAAGGATTTCCATGCAGCTTTCGCCTTGCCGGGCAAAATCATGGTGAACGGTGGTCAGAGGCGGTTCGAAAAACTCCGACTCCGGAAGGTCGTCGTACCCGACCACGGAGACGTCTTCAGGGACCCGGACACCCTTGGCGTGCAACGCCCGCAAGACGCCCAACGCCATGTGATCGTTGGCCGCCACCACCGCGGTGAACGAGCGTCGCGGGATGCCTTCCAGCAACTGCACGGCGGCGGCAAACCCGCTTGCCGCGCTCCAATCGCCTTCGACGCAGGGACCAAGCTCCAGGCCTGCGCGTTTGAGGGCCTCTGCCCAACCCTTTCGGCGTTCCCTCGACGCGGACCAATTCGGCGGCCCACCGATGCAGGCGATCCTCTGGTGACCCAAATCGAGCAAATGCTGCACGGCAAGGCGCGTCCCGTGTTGTTGATCCACCATGACCGTGGGCAGATCCGGGGCGACCGTGGCGGCGTCGAGGGCCACAAAAGGCACCCCGCGGCAGAGCTGGCGAATGGCTTCCACCCCTCCCTCCACACGAACCCCGAGCACCAATCCATCCACTTGATGCTCGAACAGGTCGTCGATGGCCGCCGCCACCCGCGCTTTGCCCGGGCTCTCCACCCCAGCAAACATGAGGTTGTAGCCCTGCCGTTTGGCCGTTTCCTCGATGCTCAGCATAACCTGCGCAGGGCCGTAATGGGTGATGTCGCTGCCCACCATGCCGACCACCCTGGAACGCCGGGTCGCCAGCCGTCGTGCCGCCCGGTTGGGCCGGTACCCCAGCTCGGCGATGGCTTGCAGGACCCGAACCCGCGTTTTTTCCGCGACGAGCGGACTGCCGTTAACCACCCGCGAAACGGTCTGGTAGGAAACGCCGCAGAAGGCACCCACGTCGTCGAGCGTGGCGTTGCGTGAAAGGGGTGGCGAATCCTTGTCCATCAAAACGCCCGTGGTGAATTAACAACGGCCGGCGCGCGCAATCATTCAGAAAATGTGAGCCCGCACCCCCGGTGAATTTCGCCGGCGAGAAATCGCTTGCGCTCCCCGCAGTTTCGGGGTGCTAGTGTGAGCGCCCACAATCCGTGGGGCGTCCCCCCTTATGCGACCGTTCATCCTCTCCCGTTGGTCCTCCCTTTTCCGTCCTTCCCGCCAAGCCAGTGTCGTTGTCTTGGTGGCCGGAGCCTTGGCCGGGTTGCCGTTTTCGTCCGTGCGCGCCCAAGCAGACTCCTACCGGCAGCCCGACTACGGCAAGTTCCCGGCCGAAAGTGGCCCGGTCACGCTGGAGGTTTGGTCTTGGGTGGGCGGGTTGGACAAAGCCGCCCGGCTTTTCGAGCAGGCTTACCCCGACATCAAAGTGCGCGTCAACAACGTCGGCGGTGGGCCGATCCAGTACCAGAAGCTGCAAAACGCGCTCAAGGCCGGCTCCGGCGGACCTGACGTCGCCCAGATCGAGTACGATTTTTTGCCCTCCTTCATCGTGACCGACGGGCTCGCAGACCTTTCCAAGTACGGGGTGAGCGACCTTAAAGATTTCTTTGTGCCGTGGACCTGGGGCCAAGTCTCTCCCGACGGCAAAGCCGTCTACGGCATCCCGCAAGACACGGGACCGATGGCTTTGCTTTACAACAAAAAGCTTTTCGATCAGTACGGGCTCACGGTGCCCACGACCTGGGACGAGTTTTCCCAGCAGGCCGAAAAGCTCGCCCAAGCCAGCGGCGGCAAGGTGAAGATGGGCAACTTCTTTCCGACCCACGCCCCGTGGTTCATCAGCTTGGCGTGGGCCAGTGGCGCCGAACTGGTCAAGACGAAGGGAGACTCATGGGTCCAATCGCTCAACCAACCCGCGTGCGAGAAAGTGCTCAGCTATTGGGATGGTTTGATCAAGAAAAAGCTGGTGTCGACGTTCCCGGGTTTCACCTCGGAGTTCTACAACGCGGTCGGTTCGGACGGGATCGCCACTTCGATCGAGGCGGCGTGGGGCCCGGGAGTGCTGGCCGCCTCGCTCAACGACAAGACCTCCGGCGAATGGCAGGTCGCCCCGTTGCCGCAATGGACGAAGGGTGAACCGTTCCGCAGCGGCAACTGGGGCGGCAGCTGCAACGTCGTGCCGAAGCAATCGAAGCACTTGAAAGCGGCCGTCCTTTTTTCGGTCTGGTTGAACACCGCCAAAGGGCCCGTGATGAGTAACTGGAACAACTACGGGATCTTTCCCGCCGCCCTCGCCGGGCTCTCTTCGCCTGACCTAAATCAACCCGACAAAAATCCCAGCAAGTTTTGCGGGGGTCAAAACGTGAGCGAGGTCTATTCGCAAGCCTCGAAGGCCGTCAACGTCGATTTTGCTTGGTCGCCGTGGTTCGCCTTCGTGAACGATAACTACAGCAAACAGATCGAGGCAATGCTTGGCGGCAGGGTCACGCCCAAACAGGCCCTCGACGCTTGGCAGAACGAGTGCCTTAAGAACGCCAAAAGCGACGGTTACGAGGTCACCATCGCCGAATAGGTAGCGGTGGAAGACCGGTCCGAAGGGATCCCCTGAGCCATGCGCGCGTACCGCAAGACCGCGTTTCTTTTCCTCGCGCCTTTCCTGACGGTCTTCGTCGCCTTCTATCTGGCGCCGGTCGTTTACGCGATCTACCTGAGCCTGTTCATCCGGAAACGGATAGGAATCGGTCCCGCCAAAGAAGTCTTTGGAGGCATGGCCAACTACCTGCGGGCCGTCCAAGACGGGGATTTCCTCAACGGCCTCAAGAACATGTTTGTCTACGGGGTCGTGCAAGTCCCCGTCATGCTCGGGTTGGCGATCGTGCTGGCGCTGCTCTTGGCGGAATCGCGCGGGGTTTTCATGAAGGTCTGCCGGACGGCATTCTTTATGCCGTACGGCATCCCGTCGGCCATCGGCGCGCTCATCTGGGGTTATCTGTACTCGCCGAATCTTTCGCCCTTCAACCAAGTCCTGGGCGCGCTGCACGCGGGCACGATCGATTTTTTGTCGTCGCGGCTGGTACTTTTCTCGATCGCCAACATCGTCACCTGGACTTGGACGGGCTACAACATGATCACGCTGTTTGCGGCGTTGCAGAACATCCCGACCGAACTTTATGAAGCCGCCCGGGTCGACGGGGCTTCTTCCTGGAACATCGTGCGTGCCATCAAGATCCCGCTGCTGATGCCGACGCTGAAGTTGCTGTTCATCTTCTCGATCATCGGCACGTCGCAACTCTTCACCGAGGCGTTCGTGCTGCGCCCGCTCGGTTACGTCGCCGACAACATCACCCCCAACCTCTACCTTTACCTGACTGCGGCGCGCGACGCCAACTACTCCTACGCCGGAGCTTTGGCCATCCTGTTGGCTCTCCTCATCTTTGCGATCAGCGGCCCGTTTTTGCGCCGAGCCGGTTCCCGTTAACGAACCGCCACGCTTTATGGCCTTGAAACCGTCGTCCGTCCAAACCGACCCCGCCGGTCCCGTCGTGCCCGCGGGACCTCCCGGGCAGGTCATCGCGCCGCCGCCGCCGTCGGCCCCACCGGCACCGGCCGCCGCTTCGCCC
>CAXUNV010000021.1:0-19781 GCA_964252355.1 uncultured Chthoniobacterales bacterium
CACTTCCATGAGTTTGAGGCCCGGAAAATCCTGGGTGTAGCGCGAGGCATTCAAGGTCAAGAGCCGCTCCGCCCGCAGTTCGGCATGTGCTCCCACCAGAAAGTCCACGAGCAAACGCCGTGGTTTGCCGCCACCGGAAGCGCGACGGCGCTTGGCGTACGCGCTGAACCCCTGGCCCGCTTTCTTCCACACGCTCTCATCCAGTTCAAAATCCGCGCGGATGTGCGTGTCGGCCAGGAACCGACGCATGAAGGCTTCGTCCGCCCGTGGATGCGCCAACAACTCAGCGTACACCGGGCCGCAGATCACCAGCGCCCCGGCTCCGTGGGCCTGCCCGAGAAGCGCCGACAGGCGGCCAGCCAGCGGTTCGCGCGACCACAGCGCCGAGATGACGTTGGTATCGACAGCGGTTCTCACGGGGCACAACCCGCTTCGAGTGTCTCGTCGCGCAACTCGGCCACCCAGGCGTTGATCTCTTCCACCCCACCTGGGAAAGTTCCCAATGCACCCACGTAACGCTCGAAGGGGTTGTCCGCTTGGCGCGCGGGACGGATCAAGGTGCGCTCGCCCTCCACCACGAACTCGACCCGGTCGCCCTCCTGTAGGCCGAGCCGCAGCCGGACCTCCTGCGGAATGGTGACCTGTCCTTTGCTGCTGATGCGGCTCGAGGGGTTCATCTTTACTTAAATTCCTTACTTTCAAGATGATTGGTTTTACCAAGCAGGCAAGTAACAGAGGCTTGGCTCCTCAAGCTGGCTCACGAGCTGACGTTCCTGCCCGAACCGGCTTGGATCAGCGCCCTGTCACCCCTCGCGACTTTGGTTGCCCGGCGCTTCACGGACTTCCTGCCGGCGGCGACCCACCCCGTGCGGGTGGGCACGCACTTCAACACGGCCTTTGGCCTGCGCCTGGCCGCCGATTACACGCACGGCGCGCAGGATAACGCGCTAGCCGGGCTGCTGGCCGAGACGGCAGAACGCTGGTACGGAGCCGACACCAATTGTCCCGGCTGGGGCGAGCCCGGCGGCGATGATTTCCTGTCCTCCGCCCTGATCGAGGCGGAGTGCATGCGCAGGCTGCTGCCGAAGGGACGCTTCCTGTCTTGGTTTGATCGTTTCCTGCCGCGGTTGACGCACTGCGAGCCGGGCACGCTCTTCGCGCCGGCCGTCGCCAGCGACGGAAGTGATGGAAAGATCGCGCATCTCGACGGGCTCAACCTCAGCCGTGCCTGGTGCTTCCGGGCGCTGGCCGCCGCACCCCCGCCCGGCGATCCATGCCGGGCCGTCATGCAGGAGGCGGCGGACACGCACCTGGCGGTCAATTGGCCTCATCTGGCGACAGACTACATGGGAGAGCACTGGTTAAGCAGCTTCGCCCTGTTGGCGACCGACGAAGTCTGATTTGCAAATCCTGTGATCGGTCTGGACGGTACATGTCCACAGCGATGGTGAGAACACGCGCCTACCGTCGCCGGTGAGAAGCGCTTCATCGCGCCCGAACCGTCGGCGCGGCCACGAACGTCATGCGGTCAAAAGCACGCGTGCGTGCACCGAGTTCGGGTGCGGTGAGCGGGGGACAGCCCGACGTTCAAGGTGGCCTGTTAGCGGTTTGCCGAAATAGAACGTGTCAAAACCACCATTATCTGGCGCTAAAGACCTGTTGGGCTTTGCAAGGTTCAGACAAAGGCCGACGAGGTTCGATCCTCACCATCCCTCGCCATGCGAAAGCGGTCGATCAAGACGCTTCTTCGCACGACGCCATGTCGGCCTCCGAGCCGACCGGTTTCCCGCACAATGGTCTGAGTGCGTCGTTACCGGGCAGCAGACCTGACGGTGAATCTTCGGCCGCGGTGAGCTGGAGGAGCGCCTGAGACGCCTTGGCAGGGCCAAGGGACCACGCACAAGGCTGCCAGGTAGAGGCCCTTTCGGGCCAGAGCCTCGGAGCTTAGTTCACTCTCCGACCTGAAAGAGGCGCGCGACGGCGCGGCGCTCGTCACGAACGGCGTCTTCGGGGAACTCGATCCCGCGGTGGACACGTTTGCCGTCGCGTGAAAAGCCGAGGGGGTTGGTCGTGGCAACGCTGCCAAAACCAAGCTGGTCGGATTGTTGGCAGCCCGGCTGAAGGAGGAAGGCATCGTTGTCGGCGAGGTGACCGTCGCCGGTGCAATCAAGGGTATAGGACCCGAAAGTCCCGGCGTTCCGGTGATCGAGGGCAAGGCCATTGCCGACGCATTCTGGGAGCTGTGCCAAGCCCGCGGTCCGTCGCGGATGCGAGTCAGCTGAACCCGTCATGGGTGCCGGAAAGCCCGACCATGCGGGTCCGAACGACGGCTCTCTTCGTGGGAGGACTGTCACGGCGACGCGGATGCGCGAACGGCAGGTCTTTTGGTGGTTGGTAGCCTGAACTACTTTACGCCGTCCGGCTCCAGGCCGACCGTCATTCGCCACCTAAACAGGAGAAGCCTCTCATCTATGCGTGTTTTCGTCACCGGTGCGACCGGCTTCGTCGGCTCCGCCGTCGTCAAGGAACTCACCACTAATGGTCATCAAGTGCTCGGCCTCGCCCGCTCCGACCAGGGCGCGCAGGCGCTCAAGGCAGCCGGGGCCGAGGTCCACCACGGCTCGCTCGAAGACCTGGAGAGCCTGCGCCGGGGGACCGCCGCCGCCGACGGCGTCGTCCACCTTGCCTTCATCCATGACTTCTCCCGCTACCAGGAGAACATCAACACGGACCAAGGGGTCATCGCCGCGCTCTCCGACGCCCTGGCGGATTCGGGCAAACCGCTCGTCACCACTTTCGGCTTGGGCTTGCTCGCCCCCGGCTGCACCCCCACGGAGGACGAGGCGGCCAACCCGGCGATGAACCCGCGCGGAGCCCTGGAGCCGTTGG
Source organism: uncultured Chthoniobacterales bacterium (assembly GCA_964252355.1). Lineage (GTDB taxonomy): Bacteria > Verrucomicrobiota > Verrucomicrobiia > Chthoniobacterales > JAFAMB01 > CAXUNV01. The sequence goes on from CAXUNV010000021.1 coordinate 2,890, forward strand.
CGCTGGCCGCTGCCGAACGCGGCGTGCGCGCCAGCTTTGTGCGGCTGCCGCCCACGGTCCACGGCGCGGGGGATCACGGCTTCGTGCCCATGTTGATTAACACCGCCCGCCAGAAGGGGTTCGCCGCCTACGTGGATGACGGGGCCAACCGCTGGCCGGCCGTCCACCGCACCGATGCGGCCAAGCTCTACCGGCTGGCACTGGAAGGCGCCGCGGCGGGCACGCGCCTGCACGCCGTGGCGGAGGAGGGTGTCCCGATGCGCGACATCGCCCGGACCGTCAGCGAAGGGCTCGGGCTGCCGGCGCAGAGCCTCACGCCTGAGCAGGCTGCGGGGCACTTCGGCTGGCTGGCCCGGTTCGTCGCCATGGACGCGCCGGCTTCCAGCGCGCTGACGCGGGCGCGGTTCCCATCGTGGCAACCACAGGAAGCCGGTCTGCTCACCGACCTGCGCGAGAGCGGCTACTTTGCCTGAGGCGCGTCGCCTCGCCTGATGAACTCAGCAGGTTCTTAGAGAGGCGGTTTGTCGCTTCCCGAGAAACCCACTTCAACAATCCTCCGTTCGTGCCGCAGCAGGTTAGCCGATGACTTTGGAGCGGAAAAGACCATTTTGCTTAGCACCAGAAGTTTCGCGAAATCGATGGACATGGATGGAAGGGCGGACAATGGACTCTGTGGGCTGTATGTCTGGATCAAATGCCTCCGCGCACGAGTAGTCCTGAGAGCAGCGTGCGCATCGCAACCCCTGCCAGAAACGGGTCTTCCTGCCTCTCCATCGGCGAGCCGGAGAGATGCTCATCTCCCTCCAGCATGATGATGCCGTGAAGCAGGGACCAAACCAGCCGGGCAATCTGGTGAGTGTTGCCGGGCGCGAGGTGGCCCGCCGCTTGTCCCTGGATGATGCGCTCGACCAGGATGTGCGAGGTGGCCTCGCCCTCTTGGGCCAGCGCCGGGTACCGCGCTTTGTTGCCCCAGGGCAGGCCGAACATCGTGCGGTAGTGCGAGGAATGCCTGATCCCAAAGCCGACGTATGCCTTGCTCAAGGCGACCAACGTTTCCACTCTAGGCCTCGTCAACGTCGAGGTCATCGCCGGTACGCTGATCATCCAGCACTACCAGACCAAGCATGCGCAGCGCGACCAGATCACCTTCCAATCCGAGGCGAGCCAGGGCTACCTGCTGCACGTGGTGCCTTTCGGCATGTCGGTGAGATGGGAGATGCAGGTAACCGGCACCTCGGACGATGCCTCCTCGCTGCGTTGTACGATCGGCTACGAGGCTCCGCTCTGGGTCCGCTTCCTGGGCTGGTTCAACGGCTCCAACCACTTTCTGCACCGCCACATGGTCGAGGAAACGGCAGCGTTCGCCCGGGACATCGCCGCCAAATACGCCCCCGCTAAACCGCTCGGAGCAAGAGAGCTTTCAACCAGCCAACCGCTGCACGTATGATCAAGTTCACCATCCTCCTGAACCGCAAGTCCACGCTGACGCACGTGCAGTTCGTTGACTGCCACAAGACCCGGCACGCCTCGCTCTTTACCTCCATCCCCGCCGTGCAGACCCACATCCGTCGCTACGTCCAGCAACATGCCTTGCCCGTGGAACTGCCGGGTGTGCCGCCGGTCAAGTACGACGGGATCACCGAACTGAGGTTCGATGACGTGCCAGCTATCGCCATGGTCTTCGGCGATCCTGAGTATCTGGCCCGAGTGCGTCCGGACGAAGAGAAGTTTCTCGATCTCCATGGATGCGATTTTGTCGTCTCACAAGAAACTCCCATCCTGTAGACAACTGGTTCTCATGGTCGCGCGTCGCCTTCCTCCCGGAGCATGGGGTCGCAGAATGGTTTCTTTGTGGAACGCGGTTTGCAAAGCAGGTCTCCGAAACTAACAAAGGACCTTTTTGACGCGAACGCAGCCTGCAAGTTGTGGTGGCCTCAAGCAAGCAGCCGATTCTCACCACTTGGCCACTGGAGCCGTCTTTGACCTATACCCAACGATACCTCAGGTAAAAACGATCCGGTCAGCGCGATGATCTCATCGGTTTTCTCGTCCAGGGCGAAGTGGCCAGCGTCGAGCAGATGGATTTCTGCGCGGGACGTTTTGCCGGTAGGTCTCCACGCCGGCCACCGAAAATGAAGGATCGTAGCGCCCCGAGAGTACGAGCAGGGGCGGCTGGTGCGCGTGCAGCCATGCCTGCCAAGTTGGGTAGGCCTTGAAGTTTGGTCTACCGCCCGTCCGGGGTTTACCGTTTATTGCGGGTAGAATCCCGTCCTGAAAATCTCCGTTGTTGAGACGTTGGTCCTACCAGGATCTGCGAAGCGACAAACCACCATTTTTTGACGGTGCAAAGCAGCCGGATTGACTGCACTTGAACGAGGCGGTTTCCGGGCGCTCTCAGAGTGGACCGTCACCGCCTTGCCGGAAGTGGAAAAAGCCCGCCATTCGTTCGAACGGCGCCAGGTCAGGGAGAAGGACGTGGGATGAACTGCGCGGCGGGCGGTGATTGATGCTCTCGCCGCCACCGCCACCGGAAAAGCGCCCGGGACCAGCTACCGTGACACGAGTGCCGCCTGTGTGCACAGCCCTTGCTGCCACCGCGGATCGTTCGACAAAAACGTCGGGATGGTCTAGGTATCTGCACCGTCTGCCAGACCGGAACGCTCCGTCGAAGGTCGGCCTGCTTTTTGCACCCCGAGATGACTGGATTGAAACAAAAGCCCGCAGAACTGAAACGCCCGCGGAAAGCGGCCCATGGCTCGACGTCCGCGGTTGGTCCCGTCACGCGCGATCATCCGGTGAGAACCCACATCCTCGACACGGCCCAACGCATCGTGGGGACCAGGGGTTTCGCCCCCGTAGGGCTGACCGAGATCTTGACGGCGGCTCGCGTGCCCAAGGGTTCATTTTACTACTACTTTGCCTCCAAGGAGGCGTTCGGGAAGGCACTGCTGGAGCATTACTTCACCAACCATCTGGCCGAGATCGATGGGTTCTTCTCGGCGCCGAACCGGAGCGCCCGCCAACGTCTCGACGCCTATTGGAACTCCTGGCGAGAAAACCAGGAGCGCCATGATCCGGCGGGAAAGTGTCTGAAGGTCACGCTGGCGGCGGAGGTGTCCAGCATGTCAGAGGAGATGCGTCTTGCCATGGAGAGCGGCACCTCGACGATCATCTCGCGACTGGCGCGTGCGATCAAGGAGGGCAAGTCGGATGGTTCGGTCTCGATCAGCGGCAGCCCGGCGGTGGCGGCCCACACGATCTACGAACTTTGGATGGGCGCGACCTTGATGGCAAAGATCCGCCGTGACCGCAGCGCGTTCGACACCGCCGTTGCGACCACCGACCGGATCTTGTCTGGCAAGGCGTTCTAGCGTGCGCGCGGGCGGCCGCTAAAGCCTCCGGTCACTGCCGCCAAGCAAACCAGGTGGCCACGCGGATGGCGTGCGTTGCCGATCTCCGACGGGACGGCTAGGTAAGGCTGCGCGCACGTGACCAGGCGACCATTGTCTCCGGCGGGCGAAGAAACGGGTTGCGCTTAGTAGACGACCGGTCTACTATCGTCCAGCCGAACGCCACCCCAAAAGATTATGTCCAAAGCATCGACGAAAAGAGAACCCGCCGCGACCACGATCAACCCCGCCACTAACCAGCCGCTCAGGGAATATCCGTTCCAAGATGCAGCAAGCGTAAACGCCTCTTTGGACAACGCGGCGCGCGGGTTCAAGGCGTGGCATGACACGCCGCCCGAGGAACGCGCCAAGCTGCTCGCCCGGCTCGCCGTCGAGCTTCGCGGAAACGGCGGGGAGTACGCCACGCTGCTGACGATGGAGATGGGTAAACCCATCGTCCAATCGCGCCAGGAGATCGAGAAGTGCGCGGTGCTTTGCGATTGGTTCGCCAAGCACGGGCCGGCGTTGATCGCCGACGAGGAGACGACCGTGGAGGACCGGAAGGCCTACGTCTCGTACCTGCCGCTCGGCACGGTGCTGGGGATCATGCCGTGGAACCTCCCTTTTTGGCAGGTGTTGCGCGCCGCCGCCTCCATCCTGATGGCGGGCAACGGCTTCGTGCTCAGCCACTCGCCCAACGTCACCGGCAGCGCTCTCGCTTTGGGCGAGGCGTTCCGGCGCGCGGGCTTTGCGCCCGGTGTCTTCGAGGTGGTTGTCGTGCCGGTGGATGCCTTAGCGGGCCTCATCGCGGACCCACGCATCGCGGCCGTCACCTTGACCGGTAGCGTCCGCGCCGGCATCGCCGTCGGCTCGGAGGCGGGCAAGGCCCTCAAGAAGTGTGTCTTGGAACTGGGGGGCTCCGACCCGTTCATCGTCCTGGCGGACGCGGACCTCGACCGAGCCGTCCAGGCCGCCGTGCAATCCCGCTACCTGAACACCGGACAGGTCTGCATCGCCGCCAAACGCCTCATCCTGGAGGCGCCCGTCGCGGAGGAATTTACGCGCAAGTTCGTCGAGGCGGCGGCCAAGCTGGTGAGCGGCGACCCGATGGACGAGAAGACGTTCCTTGGTCCGATGGCGCGCCAGGACCTGCGCGACTCGATCCACCAACAGGTCACGGACTCGGTCGCCAGCGGCGCGCGTTTGTTGTTGGGCGGCAAGGTGCCGGACAAAGACGGTGCGTTCTATCCGGCGACGGTCCTCGCCGACGTGCAGCCCGGGATGCGCGCCTTTGATGAAGAAACCTTCGGCCCCGTGGCGGCCCTCACGGTGGCGCGCGACGCCGACCACGCCGTGGAACTCGCCAACGGCAGCGACTACGGCCTGAGCGGCGCCCTCTGGACAGGGGATGTCGCGCGCGGCGAGGCGCTGGCCCGACGCCTCGAAACCGGTGCCGTGTACATCAACGGCTATTCGGCTTCGGACCCGCGCGTGCCCATCGGCGGCGTGAAGAAGAGCGGCTTCGGCCGCGAGCTCTCCCACTTCGGCATCCGCGAGTTCACCAACGCGCAACTCGTCTGGAAGAACCGGAACTGATTGCAGCTCTGTGACAAGGAACAGACAATGACAAACCACCATAAAGTAGGTTTTGTGGGCTTTGGCGCGATGGCCATGCCGATGGCGGCACGCTTGCGGGAGGCGGGCTTCGACGTGAGCGCGTTCGATCCGCGCCTCCAGGGGAAGGAAGTTGACGGGTTCCCCCTGGTGGCCGACGCCGCCGCGCTGGCGCGGGAGGCGGATGCGGTGATCGTGTCCGTTCCGGCGGATGACGCCCTGGCAAAGGCATCCCAGGGCCCGGGCGGCATCCTGGAAGGCGCGAGGAAGGGCTTGCTCCTCATCAACACGAGCACCGTGTCACCGGGCGCCTCGAAGAAGTTGGCCGAAGCCGCCGCCAAGCAGGGCGTCCGCTTCGTGGAGGCGCCCATGTCCGGGAGCACGCCCGAGGCCGAGAAAGGACAGCTCGTGGTGCTCGCCGGCGGCGAGGCGGACGACGTGGCTGCCGCCAAGGGCATCCTGGACGTGATCGGCCGCAAGACCGTGCACGTCGGGCCGGTGGGCCACGGCTTGGCCCTGAAGCTGGTCGTCAACGGGGTGATGGCACTGGGCACCGCGGCGCTTGCCGAAGGGCTGGCCTACGGGACCAAGGCGGGGGTGGACCGGGACACGCTGATCGAGACGCTCCAGGACCTGATCCTGGTTTCCGAGCATCACAAACGCAAGCTGGAGATGGCCAAGCAGGGTTCCTATCCAGCGCAGTTCCCGACCAAGCTGCTGTCCAAGGATCTGGGGCTGCTCCTGGCGGAGAGCGCCCATCATGGGGTGCCGATGGCCAGCATGGCCGCCGCCGCGCAACTCTTTGCGTTGGCCACGAACCAGCACGCCGACGAGGACTACGCCGCGGCGATCTCCGTCGCGGAAGACCTCGCCCATTGAGCAAATTCACTGACAGAAGAACGCAGAAGAACACGAAAGAAAAACATGAAAACTGTACTGGTCACCGGGGCGGGTTCCGGCTTTGGGAAAGAGGTCTCGTTCCGCCTCGCGGAGAAAGGCTTCCACGTCATCGCGGCGGTCGAGATCTACGCGCCTGTCCAACCCTTGAAGCGTGAGGCGGCGGCGCGAGGAGCCACCCTCCAGGTCGAGAAGCTCGACGTGACCGACGAGGGCGACCGCAAGAAGGCGCTGGCGTGGAACGTGGAGATCTTGGTGAACAACGCCGGGGTGCTGGAAGGCGGGGCGGTCATCGACATTCCCGGCTCGAACATGCGCCACGAGTTCGAGGTGAACGTCGTCGGGCCGCTCCTGCTGACCCAGGGCATCGCCAAGCAAATGGCCAAGCGTGGCGAAGGCAGGGTGGTCTGGGTGTCTTCCCGGGAAGGCTTGAACGTCAACCCATTCACGGGCATCTACTCCGCGTCCAAGCACGCCATCGAAGCCATCGCGCAAACCATGGCCGCCGAACTCCAGGAGTTCGGCATCGAGGTGGCGACGATCAATCCCGGTCCATTTCTCACCGGCTTCAACGACCGCGGGTTCCAAACCTGGGAGAGCTGGGTAGACGAGCCGTCCGAGAGGCTCTTCGACTACTCGAAGCTGGCCTTCCCGAGGGCGCAATACGACCCGGAACCGGTGTACGCCACCATGACCGCCGTCGCGGCGGGCGAGATCGACGCCTTCCGCAACCTGGAGCCGAAGTCCATGATCGAAGAAACCAAGAAGAACATGGAAGCAGTCTGGGACAAGAAAACCACGGACGGCCTCGGCACCCGCCACAAGCAGGTCCAATCTTGTTACGAGATGGAACCGGAGACTCCCGTCGCCGCCTGATGGTGGTCACCTCTGAGTGCCACTCGCACGGACAAAAGCTCGTCCGTGCCTGCCGTCAAACACGCTCTATCTAAACTGGGAAGCAGGTCCATCTCCCTTCGGCACGAAGTGCCGGGCAGCGCGGCAGACCCAAGTGACCTGCTTCCCAAAGATGACACCTTCGGAAGAGTAGACCTATTCTTCCCGCGTCGAACCGGATGTTGGGTGCCAACAGAGAGGCATCCTCCATGACATTGCCGCAACGGGCAATGATGAATGCTCATTGTTACCATCCCGCCGTTACAAGCATGATTCTTGTACGGGCAATTATCTTTCTCGGCTGAACTATCCAACCCGAGCCCGCCAACTTCAACTCCTCCCAAGTTCACCACGAGCATCAAACGTACGGTCGAGTTGCCGCGACACACGTTGAGCTTCGTGATTTTCGCCGTGCCGCTCCAGCGAGCAAAGGCCATCATCTCGTGACAACTACTCCCCAATCTACCAAGAAGCCTTCCGACGAAGCTTCTCATGCTCTTACGTTTATCCTGAACTCTGGTTTCGGCTTCCCTGTAGAGGAAAAGCCGTGGAGCGATCTGCTGCCTGCGCTGGGAATCTCCGCACATCCATCCGCTGACCTCTCGTGGATCAAGCAGGAAATGGCGGACCATCGGCCCGACCTCGCCTTCATCTCCATCTCGGATCTTCTCCGGTCCGCGGCGAAGGGCGACCGATGCTACCGCGGGTTTGCCATCCCCACTTCAAAGTTCACCGGCACGACGAACCTACCCAGCGTGCTGGTGGTCCGCCAGGATGATCCCGCCGAAAGCCTCGTGGACTTGGAGGGAGCCAAGTATGGATACATCAACCAATCCTGTTCCTCCAGCTACTTCCCAGCGGCCATCGTCCTCGGCCAGCAGGGCAAGATGCTCGGTGAGTACCTGGACATCGTCCAGGTCAAAGCGTGGCAGGGGCAGATCGATGCGGTGGTATCCAAGGAGGTCAGGGCCACGATGGTCGCCGAAGACATTTGGAAAACCACGCCCCGGAACGCACAGAACACGAAGATCATCGGGCGCTACGAGAACGCCAAGCCGGCGCTGATCGTGGCGCGCCACGACCTTGACGAAGAGGTCGGCAAGAAGTTGCTGGCGGCCCTGGTCGCCTGGATACCCAAGTGGGAGGCGATCTACGGTGCGTTCCGCCCCTACTACTACGCCGATGTACAAGCTTACTTTCACGACCTCAACGGTCTGCACGCAGGTATCTAAAGCTCCGAACATTCAGCGCACGAAAATTTATGCCCGACACTCTCAATGCTCATCCGCCGACTGGCCTGTCACTGCTTGATCATCCCGGCCTGAACAAGGACACCGCCTTCACCCAGGAGGAGCGCGAGAGACACGGTTTGATCGGGCTCCTGCCCGACGCGGTCGAAGACCTGGACCGGCAGTTCCAGCGCGCCATGCGCCAGTTGGCGCAGAAACCCTCGCCCATTGAGAAATACATCTTCCTCAACGGTTTGTACGAGTACAACGAGACGCTCTTCTTCAAGGTCGTCATGAGCGACCCCGAACGCTTCCTACCCATCGTGTACGATCCCACGGTGGCCGAAGCGTGCCTGAAGTTCGGCCACATCTACCGTCGCGCGCAGGGCATGTACCTGTCCATCAAACACCGGGGCAAGATCAAAGAGGTGCTCCAGAACTGGCCGGTCAAGGACGTGCGCTTCATCTGTGCGTCCAGCGGCGGGCGCATCCTGGGGCTGGGCGACATCGGCACCAACGGCATGGGCATCCCCATCGGCAAGCTCCAGCTCTACACCGCCTGCGCCGGCGTGCCGCCGGACGGTCTGCTGCCCATGCTCATCGACATCGGTACGACCAACCAGGCGTTGCGCGACGACCCGCTCTACCTGGGCTTGCGCCAGCCGCCGCCCTCCGGCGACGACCTCGACACGTTCATGGACGAGTTCGTGGAGGCCGTGCAGGAAGTCTTTTCCGGTTGCTGCCTCCACTTCGAGGACTGGAAGGGCACGGACGCGCTGCGGATGCTGGATCACTACACGAAGAAGGTGCTCTGCTACAACGACGACATCCAAGGCACGGCGAGCGTGACCATCGCCGGGTTGGTCACGGCCTTGCAGATCAAAGGAGCGAAGTTGAAGGACCAGAAGATTCTCTTCTTCGGTGCGGGCTCCGCTGGCGTCGGCATCGCCAACCTGATCGTCTCGGCCATGATGTTAGAAGGCCTGAGCAAGGAGGAAGCACAGAAACGAATCAGTCTCTTCGACGTGGGTGGATTGCTGGAGCCTTCGCGCCAAGATCTCAACGCATGGCAGAAGCCTTACGTGCATGAACACGCTCCCACCAAGAATTTGTGCGAAGCGGTGCAGTCCCTTAAACCAAACATCCTTATCGGCGTGAGCACGGTAGGCGGCACGTTTACGGAAGCCGTGGTCAAGGAGATGAGCGCAAACCACGAGCGGCCCATCATCTTCGCGCTCTCCAACCCGACGGACAAAGCCGAGTGCACGGCGCAGCAGGCCTACGAGTGGAGCGACGGCAAGGCGCTGTTTGCGGCGGGCGTGCAGTTCCCGGAAGTGACCGTGCACGGCAAGACGTTCGAGCCGGGACAGGCCAACAACTTCTACGTCTTTCCCGCCGTGGCGCTGGCGGTGTACCTGACCCGGCCCAAGCGCATCACCGACGAAATGTTCATCGCCGCGGCACACGCGCTGGCGGAGCAGGTCAGCAGCCAGGAGCGCGAGAAGGGGCTGCTATTTCCGCCGCAGCGCGACGTGTTCAACGTGGAGGTGATGACCGCCATGAAGGTGGCACGGATGATCTTCGACCAGAAGCTCGCCACCGTGGAGGAGCCGGCCGACCTCGTCGCGTGGACCGAGTCGCAGGTCTACAAACCCGAGTACAAGACCGCGAGCTAGATGGGAGTTTCACCAATTCTATCATGAGTTTATTCGGCAACCGCAAGGGCGATGCCCTCAAGGATGTGCCCATCGGCATCGACGCCACGGGCGAGCGCACGGAGACAGATTCGATGGGCTCCATCAAGGTGCCCGCAAATCGTTACTGGGGCGCACAGACCCAGCGCAGCCTCGTCCATTTTTCCATCGGTGAGGACAAGATGCCCACGCGGGTGTACCACGCGTATGGGTGTGTCAAGAAGGCTGCGGCGATGGTGAACGCCAAGAACGGGCGGCTGCCCGAAGACAAAGCGTCAGCAATTATCCAGGCGGCGGACGAAACCATCGAGGGCAAACTCGACGAGCATTATCCACTCTACGTCTGGCAGACCGGCAGCGGCACGCAGAGTAACATGAACGTCAACGAGGTCTTGAGCAACCGCGCCATCCAGCTCCTCGGCGGCAAACTCGGCACCAAGGAGCCGGTGCATCCCAACGACCACGTCAACCTGGGCCAGAGCAGCAACGACACGTTCCCCACGGCCATGCACATCGCCGCCGTGCGAGAGTTGAACGAGACGCTCATCCCGCAGGTGGAGGCGCTCATCAAGACCATCGAAGTCAAAGTCGAGGATTGGAAAGACGTGGTCAAGATCGGGCGCACGCACCTGGAGGACGCCGTGCCGTTGACCGTCGGCCAGGAGTGGAGCGGCTACGCAGCGCAGTTGCGGTTTGCGCTGGAGGGTGTGGAGGCAAGCAAGAAGGGGCTCTACCAACTGGCGGCCGGTGGCACGGCGGTGGGCACAGGCCTGAACTCGTTTCCGGGTTTTAGCAAGGACGTCGCCGCGACCATCGCGGAACTCACCGGGCTGCCCTTCGTCACTGCCTCCAACAAGTTCTTCGCGCTGGGCTCCCTCGACGCCATCGTGGCGGCGCACGCGGCGCTACGGGGCTTGGCCGTGGCACTGATGAAGGTCGCCAACGACATGCGCTGGCTGGCGAGTGGCCCCCGCGGTGGGCTGGGCGAACTCATCCTGCCGGCCAACGAGCCGGGATCGTCGATCATGCCCGGCAAGGTCAACCCGACGCAGTGCGAGGCCATGGTGATGATCTGCATCCAAGTCATGGGCGACGACGCGGCCGTCGCGTTCGCGGGCAGTCAGGGCAACTTCGAGTTGAACGCGATGCGCCCCATTATCATCAACAACTTCTTGCACTCGACGCGCATCTTGGGCGACGGCTGCAAGAAGTTCCGCGAGTATTCGGTGGAGGGCACCAAGATCAACCAGGAGAAGATCGAGGAGTACGTGGCCGAAAGCGTGATGCTGGTCACCGCCTTGTCTCCGGTGATCGGCTATGACCAGGCCAGCAAGATTGCCCACCAGGCGATGGACACCGGCGGCACGCTCAAAGAAGCGGCGCTCAAAAACGGCGTGGACGAAGCGGAGTACGACAAGATCGTCAACCCAAGCGAAATGGCGGGACACGGCGTCGGCGGGGCGTAGCCCTGTTCCACCATCACCCGCTCGCGGTCTGCTTTGCAAAAGACCCGGCCAGTGCCCGAACGCGTGAATGCGACGAGTCCTTGGGCGGACCAAAGGATCGCTCCTGCCCCTTCAACTCGAACAAACGCTGCCTCATGACGACCGAAGACCTCTGCTTTCTAACCGCCACCACGCTGGCTTCCCTCCTATGCTCCAAGCATCTATCCGCCGTGGAGGTGGTCACCGCCCATCTGGCCCGGATCGAACAGGTCGACCCAAAGTTGAACGCCCTGATCACGTTGGTGGCGGACGAGGCGCTGAAGCTGGCGCGCGCGGCGGATGCCGAACGGATGCGCGGCGGACAGGTCGGGCCTTTCCACGGCGTCCCGTTCTCCGTCAAAGATTCCCTCGACGTGGCTGGCGTGCTTGCCACGCGCGGCTCCCGGCTGTTCAGGGATCACGTGCCGGGCCGGGACGCCACGGTCGTGGCCCGCCTGCGCGCGGCAGGAGCCATTCCGCTGTTCAAGAGCAACCTGCCGGAGTTCTCCATGTCTTACGAGACCGACAACGCCGTGGTCGGCGCATCACACAACCCCTGGCGGCTCGACCGCACCTCGGGCGGCTCCAGCGGCGGCGAGGGGGCAGCCATCGCGGCGGGTCTCTCGCCGCTGGGTCTCGGCAGCGACGTGGCGATCTCGTTGCGCGGCCCGGCCTCCCTGACGGGCATCGCGGCCCTCAAGCCGACACGCAGCCGGGTGCCCATCACCGGGCATTGGCCTGCGGTGCCGAGCCGCTACTGGCACGTGGGGCCGATGGCGCGGAGCGTGGCGGACTTGGCGGCGGTCCTTGCCGTGCTGGAAGGACCGGACGGCGAGGATGTTCACGTGATCTCCGGGGCGGGGCTGCAGCCGTCGTCGTCGAACCCGATCCGGGTCGGCTGGATCGCGGAACCTGAGTTCAGCCCGGTGGCCCCGGACGTGGTCAAAGCCGTCGAGGACGCGGCGGAGGTGCTCAGCAGCCAAGGCTGTGTGGTCGAACGCGTCCGCCTGCCGTTCCTGGATGCGCTGAGCTATGACCACACGGCCGCCCCGGTCTTCAACCCTGAGGTCTTGCCGTATCTCCAGGCAGTGGCGGCCGGGCGGGAGAACCTGCTTTCGCCAGGTGGACGCGCGCGCGTCGCCCAGCAGATGCCGGCAGAGGCACAAGTCCGGGAGGCGGAACGGATGATCGAACAACTCCGTGCCTCCTTCGCGGCTTTTTTCCGGCGTTACGACATTCTGCTGTGTCCCACGCTGCCGATGACGGCACCGCCCGTCGGGCTCAAGGAGTACGTCATCCGAGGCGAGACGGTGCCCGCCACGCACCTCATGGACGCCACGGTGCCCTTCAATCTTACCGGCCTGCCCGCCGTTTCCGTGCCGTTTGCGTTCGACTCGGAAGGCCTGCCGATCGGCGTGCAGGTCGTGGCAGATGCCTTCGGTGATGAAGCCGCCTTGCACGTGGCCCTGCTGATCGAGAAAGCGACCCGCGTGGTTGGAAGGCGACCGCCCCTACAAGAATAGGGACGACGTAGCAAACGGACGATAAAGCGCGTTCAGCCCTGGATGACGGTTGTTCTGCCTATAACTAGCCGCCCGCAAGCGTTTGCATTCCGCCTCAATAGCGTCTCGCAACGGTTCGCCGGACCGCTTTGATGAAAAAGGCGGCTACCCCAGTGGCTAGATCTAGCAGCCAGATGGGGTGCGCACTCCTTCCCATGCTTTACCAGCCGTTTGCTACGTCCTCCCCAAAAGCAAAAGGGAGCTACTATCGTAGGTGGCTCTTTTTCTGCACGCCATCGACCGTTTCGGCGACACGAACATCCGGAGGCGATGATCGAACAACTCCCTCCAACGCCGCATCGAGACGGCATCCCTCCCGAAGCGGCAACGGTTCCGGCCGGGCCGCAAGCCCCACCCGGTTATGCCAGACCACCCGCATGCCAACGCCCGCCGCGTTGGGCACGTCGGCGCTGCTTCCCGCCACGAAAACTGCGTCGTCAGCCTGTACCCCGAGCGAGGCCAGCACCGCACGATAAGGTTCCGGCCGCGGCTTGTAATAACCTGCCTCCTCCGAGGTGACGACGGCATCAAAAGAAACGCCACAACAGGCGACGGCCTGGCGGCCAAGCTCGATGGAACAGTTCGTGGCGACGCCGAGCAGGATGTTTCGTGCTTTCAGCCTGCGGAGGACGGCAGGCGCCTCGGGCCAGGGTTGCAGCTTGTTCCAGAGTGCAGGCAAGGCCGCGGCGGCGGTTGGCGGCAGGCCAGCATCCCGTGCGGCTTCTGCCACGAGGGTTTCGTAGGGCTGGTAGGCACCACAGGCATAGGTCAACTCAAGGCAACAGGCACGCCAACGGCGTCCGTCTTCTTCGTTCCCCGCCGCCTCGTTCCAGAGTGACCAGCTGTCAAGCAAAGCAGTCAGCAGGTCAAAAACGACCGCTTTGGGCGTATTCATAAAGCAGTCCGAAAAATGACGGACACGTCACCTGCTTTGCTGCGGCGTTCGTTGATAGCCACAAGGGTCGGGGCGGGATCGACGCTCGCTTTCAGGCAGAGAGGATCGTTACGTGGGTTTACTTTCCTTAGCCCGGTGCTCCTGGGTGAGTCCATCGTACCCCCAACTATCCTTTGGCGCTTCGTGCAGAACCACGTAAGTGACCGGCGAGAGTTCGGGTCCGAGGATGGATTTCAGCAGTTGGTTGGACTCGGCGATGAATCTGGCTTTTTCCTCCGGGGTGTTCGAGCCTGCGCTGATGACGGCATCCAATTGGGCGGCGCGTTTGATGGGTTGTGCGCCCACGCTCCAGCCGGCCAGCGGCACCTGTTCGACCAGCACGCTTACCAGTGGTCCCACCTTGTGCAGCTCGTCGGTCATCAGGGAGGTAACCCCTTTTTGAATCTCAGCGATCTGGCTTTGTGAGAGGGGTTCCCCGGCGACTTTGACGTTGATGAAAGGCATGGTGTTTTGTCTCCTACCGTTTGGTCATGGCCGCTCCCACAGGCGGCATCCCAAGACGAACCTATGTGCCGGAACGCTCTCGGAAATTTGAAAGTTTGAAAGCTTCTCATCCGCCGAATTGAATGGTCCAGGGATAAAGCAGCCTTCGCATCCGCACTGATTTCTTGCTGGATGGTTTCGAGGAGCAGACTGGTCAAGCGTCCAACGGCCGGTGACGACCCGGCTTCCGCCCGGTATAACGTCAAGGGAACGGTTGGCAGGGTCGGCAAGCCGGTCGCCGTCGGGTCCAAGACCCGGAGGGCTTTCGGCAGGTTGATGGTCGTGCGCGCCGTCACGCCGAGTCCTCCCTCGGCGGCGGCCCAGACGCCTGACAAGCTCAGACTCGTGAAGACCAGCCTCCAGGGCATCCCGGCGGCATTGAGGGCGTCGAGCGCGGCGGCACGGAAGGAGCAGGGCGGGGCAAAAGCGACGAAGGGCACTGGCTCCCCATTCAAACTCGCCCTGCCCGGCCAGTTCCGCCGTCCAATCCAGTGCACGGGCAGATTGGCCACCCGCTCGCCGCGAGGAGCGTCGCTGTCATCATCCCACACGAGCACGCCGTCCAGACTACCTTTCACCACCTTCTCGATGAGCGCCGCGCTCCGGTCCACTTCCACTTCCACCCGCACCTGCGGGTGCGCGCGAGAAAGGCGGTTGAGCACGGTGGGCAGCCAATGCTCCGCAAAATCCTGCGGCAAGCCGAGGCGTACCCAGCCCGCCACCTCCGCGCCGCGGATGCTTTCGACCGCTTCGTCGTTGAGTTCAAGCAGCCGCTTGGCGTAGCTGAGCAGGCTTTCGCCGGCCGCCGTCAGCGCGAGACCCCGGCCGGACTTCTGCACCAGGGCCGAGCCGATCTGCTCCTCCAACCGGCGGAGTTGGGTGCTCAGGGCGGACTGCGAACGTCCCAGGCGTTTGGCGGCGCGGGCAACGCTGCCGAGTTCGAACCCGGTCACCAAAGTTCGGAGGACGTCCATGTCGAGGTTGGTGCGGACCGCCATCGTTCGGTTTGGTGAACGCATTGCTTCGCAAGCTGCAAGTTTTCAGATTCACCATCGACTCCTAGCTTCCTGGGGGCAAGCAGCCCCAAGCACGTGACGCCCCTCATCGACACTTCTTTGATCAAGGGCAAATCACTCGAATACATCCGGCGGGCCATCCCCGGCGCAACGTGGCGCTGCGGGCAG
Organism: uncultured Chthoniobacterales bacterium; assembly: GCA_964252355.1. Taxonomy (GTDB): domain Bacteria; phylum Verrucomicrobiota; class Verrucomicrobiia; order Chthoniobacterales; family JAFAMB01; genus CAXUNV01. The sequence goes on from CAXUNV010000021.1 coordinate 18,275, forward strand.
GGCACCCCGCCGCACGTCGGAACCATGGTGGGCGACTCTACCGAGGTAGTCGGCGGTGGCGCAGCACCGACCCTCCCGGTTTTGCGATCTGCGATTTGCGATGCGCGCAGCGTTGGGTAGAACATGCGCGTGGGATCGCTCGGCCCGGGGGATGACGCGGCGGTCGACGCGTAACGACTGGAACCGGCTCGCTGGTCGGTCATCCGGCCTGGGGTCATGAAGGCTGCCACTCGCGATACTCACCTGGCTGGAGCCCGCCTGCCGCGGTCGCGGTCGCGGCGCCATGCGGTCGAATCGCTGGCCTGTTGGCGACGCCAGCACCCACGCCGCGATCCGGCGTCTCCGGAAAACCTGTTAATATCGGAGGTTCTGGTCGGTGGGGATGAAGAGGTCGAACCGGGCGTTTTCCGCGGCGGTTAGGAGATCTCCGTTCGAAAGCTCCGACCAACCCTGCTGCCACGCGGTCACCACCGCATGGCCGGAGAGGTCACGACGGAAGGGCACCGGTATTCCTTGATCGGGCAGGATCCGCACCGGGCAGCTTTAGGCGACGGCTAAACTGCGCTCGGCGTGCTTCAACACCTCGAGCACGGCCGACCCCCTCGTACCAATTTAGTGAGTCGTCCACGGTCGCGCCCGCCTTCAATTGCTCAAACCGCGTCCTCACAGGAAGGCGGGTGCCGCGGCGAACCCAACCGCCGCCGACACGTCCGGGCACCTTCTCCACGGCGGCGCAGGTGGACCCATCCAACACCGGCCGGCACCATCCGCCAAATCGCCCGGGCTGCCATGCCCACTCCGCGCCAAAAAGCGAGCCGCAGTTGCCGTGAGGTGTCAGAAGTACCGATCAAGGTGCCGCAGGCAGCGCCTCTCCCCGCCGCTCGCCTCTGGTTCCGCCGTGTTGAATGCGCCAGCGGACGCCTTTGCGCAAACCGTCCCCGGCCGTGTGGCAACGCGGCTGGCGAGCGGGGATGTCCGAACCCGCGGGGTCTCGGGCCGGTGGCGGTGCAGGAAGGTGGCTCGGGCCAGGAAGAGGTTCCCTGAACGGCCGATCCCTGAGCTCCTTTGGAGTTTCCACAGGGCCGAGGCCTCGCTTGCGCACCGCGCCTCAACATTTGAACTGCAGGGACGCCGCTAACCGCCGTCGGCGATGCGGTCGAGCAGCTCCTCGAGCAGGTGCCTCTCGCCACCGGTGAGGACGGAGGTCTGATCAAGAGCGGCGCTCAGGGCCGCGGCTGTCCCGCGAGGCCCCGCGTCGGCGGGCGCGGCTGCCTCGCCGGTGATCGCGGCCACCACCGCTTCCCGCGCAGCCTCCGAAAGGCCTCCGTCGCGTCGCCCCTCCGGCTCGCCCAAAAGGGTGAGCACCGTGCCGACACACCCCGACTGCACCAGGGCGACCGCCCGCTCCTCGCTCACCCGAAGGCGCCCGGATGCCGCGATCCGCCGGATCCGCCGTCGCAGGATGTCCCGCCCCGCCGCCACCGCCCGCGAGGGCGGGTCCGGGCGC
>CAXUNV010000022.1:0-19619 GCA_964252355.1 uncultured Chthoniobacterales bacterium
CAACGCAACACGGCGTCGACCACCCGTGCGGTGGCCAACCCCCGGCTGAAGGGGGGGCCGGCCGTTTTGCCGGCCGCCAAGCCGAGGAAAAAGTCAGCGACGGCGTGAATGAAAGAACTCTCGTAGCCGATCGCCAAGCCCGGCACCCACCAGTTGCCCATGTACGGGTGATCGCCGTCCGTGATGTGGATGGAGCGCCAACCGCGCAGCGGGCCTTCATCCCGGTGGTCGAACCATTGAAGCCTCTGCAAGTCGTGCAGGTCCCACGCGAGCGAACCGTGCTCGCCGTTGATTTCCAACGTGTAAAGCGCTTTGTGGCCGCGCGCGTACCGCGTCGCTTCGAAGGTGGCCAGCGACCCGTTCTGAAACCGCGCCAGAAACAAGCTGGCGTCGTCGATGCGGACCGGTTCCGTTTTGCCGCTCAAGTTGTGGTGCCGCTCCTTGATGAATGTCTCCGTCACGGCCGAAACGTCATGGATCGGGCCGTTCAGCCAAAGGGCGGTGTCGATGCAGTGCGCCAGCAAGTCGCCGGTCACGCCGCTGCCGGCCACCCCGGCATCCAAACGCCACAGGGCCGCCCCACCCTGCGGCAGGTCTTTGGAGATGGTCCAGTCCTGCAGGAACTTGGCCCGGTAATGGTAGATGGTGCCGAGCTTGCCGGAGTCGATGATGCGCTTCGCGAACGTGACCGCCGGGATTCGCCGGTAGTTATACCAGACCATCGTCGGCACCCCGGCCTTCTCCACCGCGCTGACCATCTCCTCCGCTTCGGCCAGGTTTCGCGCGAGCGGTTTTTCGCAGAACACCATCTTGCCGGTGGCGGCCGCCGCGATGGCGATCTCGGCGTGCGAATCGTTGGGGGTGGCGATGTCGATGAGGTCGATCTCGGGATCGTTCACCAGACGACGCCAGTCGGTCTCGGCGTGCGCGTAACCCCACTTGTGGGCAAACGCCTTCACCTTGGCCTCGTCCCGTCCGGCCACGGCGGCAAGCACCGGCCGGACCGGCAGATCGAAGATTTGGCTGACGGACAGGTAAGCGTTCGAATGCGCGCGGCCCATGAAGCCGTACCCGACTAACCCTACCCGGACCGGTTTGGTGCTCATGCGCAGAACTCGTTCAGGCTTGGGCGGGAAGCAGATCGGCACCGGGCGCCGCGACGGCGTCGGCGTCCCAACCATGGGCCTTTTGCACGGCCAGCATCGCCCGCAGCACCTTGCGCCACGTCTCCGGATCGAGCATGACGTCGTTCGGGAACATGCAGCCGTCCCAACAGATGTGGGCGAATGCTTTGGTCAATTCGCCCTGCTCATCCCGGAGCCAATGCCCCGCATCCCGGGCGACGTCGAGCTTGCCGTTCGGATCGTCGGGCGGGCAGTGGCGGCCCGTCTTGTCGTGGCTGCCAGCGCCTTTGACGCTGGCGTCGTTTTGCGCAACGTGGAAGTCGACCGTCCACGGTCGCAAGGCCCGGGTCATCACCCTCAGCGCATCCTGGAGCGGTTCGGGATCCTGCCAGTCGTAGCTTTCCGGCAACAGACGGTCTTCTTCGCTGTTGTAGCCCAGCGTGTAAAGCAACGTGTGGGCCATGTCGGCTTGAAACCCGAGCAGCCCGGGGCGGTCCACCTCTTCCAAGAGCTCCACCGCTCTCCGCCAGCCGTGGATGCCGCCCCAACAGATTTCCCCTTCGGCCGCCAGCCGCTCGCCATGGTCTGCCGCGATGACGCACGCCTCCCGGAAAGTCTCGGCCAAGCGCCGGTTTGCGTCCGGCGCGGCCGCCCAGGTCGTTGGATCGGTGGCGGTGTCGATGCGCACCACCCCGTACGGGCGGAGGCCGGTCGCCCGCAGACGCCGGCCGAACTCGCACGCCTTGCGGACCTGCGTCAAAAACCGGTGCCGCTCGTCGGCGTCGCCCATCGCGGATCCCCCGCCCAGGGGCGGCCAGACCGGCGCCACCAACGAGCCGGCAACCAGGGAACGTGCCATCAGCTTGTCGGCCAGCCGCGCCACGTCGTCATCGTTTGCGTCGATCGAGATGTGCGGGTCGGCCACGAACAGGTCGACGCCATCGAACCGGTGCCCGTCGACGCTCGCCTGCGCGGTCAAGTCGAGCATGGTGTCGAGGTCAATGAAGGGTTCAGAGCCAGGGCCTTTACCGACGAGGCCAGGCCACATCGCGTTGTGCAGCTTGGGAAAGTGCATTCTGGGGGGATGAGTGAAGGTTGGGATGGCGGCAGTTGGAATCGGGAATCTGGAAGCGTCGGGCCGGAAAGTCAAAAGCGTTGGCGGGAACCGCCAAAAGATGACTCCGGCGTGCGTTGTGGGCGGGGGTTAGACGTTTTGTCTGACACCGGCGCGCCCACCTCCTCGCAGCCTGCTCCACTATGGTTCCGGCCCGGCGGTCCGGCGGCCGCGGTCCGGCATGCGGGATCGCTTTGCCCTACCTTGAACGGAGCTCAGGCGCATCCGGGTTGGCGTCCGGTCCAAAGTAACGCAGGATCACTAGATCCTCGGTTTCGCTGCCGTTCGTGAAGGTCACGCCGGCCCGAGCGGCCGCTTCCGTGCAGAACGCCTCGTCTTCCGTCATGTCGAGAAAACGGATCAGTTTCGGGCAATCCAGCGCCAACCCGTTGGCCCGGCCGCGACCCTGCACGACGATCAACCCGTAAGCGCCCGTGTCGCGTACGGTGCAGCTCGCGGCGGGTGACACCGTCAACTCTTTGGCGGTGAAGAGCTGTTCACCATTAATCCGGCCGTACACGATCCAGCGGTCCACGTAGCCTTCGGACATCGTTTCGGCCACCGGGATGGGCTCGAGGTAATGGTGGTCTTTGAAATGCGGATCGACGTTGGCGTCCCAATCGAGCTCGCTCAGGATAAAATCAAAATCGAAGTGCTTGTCGGGCGGGATATCCTTCGTCAAAAGGGCGCGGGGCACCTCACGCCCCTCCACCAAGTTCTGCCACATCGAGAAGACGTCTGAACCCCACTGCGGTTCGTAGGTGCAGAGCGACCCCGGGGCGTGCAGGATCCCCGGCCCGACCAGCCAACCCGAGCCCGGCTTCAGCCGGTAGGCCTTCGACAGATCCAAGATGCCGTTGTCACCACGGTTCCAGTTCTCCAGGCAGGCGCGAACCTGCGCCTTCGTGGTGCCGGGCTCCAAGCCCATGAAGGTGTACGGAAAGTTGTTGCCGACCGCGTTGTGTTGCGGCGGGAAGTAGTAGCTTTCGGGTTTGCCTTCCCGGCCCACCAGCTTGGCGTGCTCCGCCGATTGATGCATGTGGTGAGGGATCGGCCCCATGTTGTCGAAAAATTTCGAGTAAACGGGCCACTTGCCGTATCGCTGCCAGATCCGCTCGCCGATGACGCCTCCCCCGAGTTCGTCCACCGCCTGGGCGAGCGTGAAACGTTTGCCGTCGAAAACGACGTAGCTGAGCCCTTCGTCGGGCGTACGGTTTTCGTTCGCGGCCGGTGTGGTGCTGGCGAACCAACGCTCGTCGATGCCGCCGCGGTCGAGACCAAACGCATAAAGGTCGTCAGGGTGCAGCTTCAACCGACGGCCTGGTTGCAGAAACGAGCGGGGCACCCAGCAGGGTGCTAACCGCAACAGTCCACCGCCCTGCTCCAAGGCGGCTTCGGTCAGAGCTTTGATTCCGGTGTCGGTGGTGGCGAGTGAAGAGACGTTGGTCATGGAAAGGGGGAACGGGGATTGCGCAAGATTGCGCAGGATCGCCGCGATTGCGCAAGATTGAGGACAGCTTGGGTAAGTTCCTAGGTCTTAGTTTCTGGTCTCTGGTGAGGAGAGCTTTGCGCTTGGTTGGCCGTCTGCGGTTTACGGCGGCTACCGTCGGAAGAAGCGTGGGAGGGCAAGACGAGTCTTATGCCGCGGCCGCGGGACACCACCGGCCCGGAAACGACGCGAGAGCCGCCCGCGAGATGCCGGCCGGAGCCAGGGCCGTGGCGGACCTCTCCCGTGACGGGCGAGACGCCCGCGCTCCCCTCGTCGCAGGTCGCGCTCATCTCGGGGCTGCGCGGAACTTCGGGAAAGGAGCCGCCCCGCGGAGCGCGGCGTAGCGCTGCGGGCAGGGCACCGCGACGCACGTCGGGACCACCTTGGGACGTTTCCCGCCGGCAACCGGCAACCGACGTTTTCGTCAGGCCGCCCAGAGGCGTTCGGCCGTCGCCAAAGCAGCCAAGTACGTCCGATGTTCGCCCCCGCGGCCTAATTCTTCCCGCACCAAGCTCTCGAGCGTGGTGCCTCCCGCCGGTGACAGACGCTTCATGTCGGGATGGTCCGACAGCGTCGAGAGCAGAAAGTCACCGTTCCAATCGAGCCGGAAGTGGCTATCGGCGGCGTTGACCTGAACCCGGCCGATCCACGGACCCGGTAGCGCCGTCAGTTCGACGACGACTTCCGAGCCATTCTCGCCGCGGCTGAATGTGTACCGGTCTTCTCGATGCTCGCGCAAATCCCAACCAAGCTGCCGCGCAAGCCACGCCACGAGAAGCACCGCCGTCGTCCAATACTCGGGATCATGGGTGACGGTGATAGAGTTGGCACTGCTCAACTTCTCCCACGCCCAAGGGTGATCGAAGCTTTGCGCCAAAGCCAGACGCAGGTAGATCAGACGTCGCCAATTCAGGTCGCAAAGCACCGTGCGCGACTGACCCCCGTGTACCGACGAACGCAGAATTTTCATTTGCTGCGCCGGTTCTCGCCAGCTTTGACTATCGAAGAAGAGCCGGTCGACCCAGGTCCAGAGCTGGGTGTCGATGTCCTCCGGAAACTGGTCTTGCCACCAAAGGTAGAGCGGCAGATCAGAGTCCAGGTTGGAGAAAAGGAGGCTTTGCATCGTCTCCTGGTCGCCGCCTTCGATGAGGAACGCGATCTGTTCCGAGCAGACCTGCTTGCCCCCGGCGCGGCCGACGTGACAATGGGCGCTGATCCAGGCTTGCACCCGCGGCTTGCTCGCCTCCGGGTTCGCCGCCAAGAGGATGGCTCGGCAAGCGTTCTCGCGGGTAACCTCGGCCATGAGGCGCGAGTTGAAGCTCAAGGCGTCTTTGGCTTCGCTGTAGATCGCGAAGTTCACCAGAGACGCTTTGGTCAAGACCTCACCTTCCTGTTCCCAAAGTTGTTTCAGGCTGCGACTGATTTTAGCGAGGTCGACGGGCAAGCCGCGGGAGAGTTCCTGGGTGGTGGGAGGCATGGGAATGAAGTTCCGATTTACGAGTTTCGCGTTCCGAGACAAACGACGGACCAGACCTTATCTGGTTTGGCCTTTGGTTTTTACCATTTGGCCTTTGGTTTTTACCATTTGGCCTTTCTCCGGCCCGGTCCGCCGTCCGCTTTGCAATCTGCGATTTGCTCTTGGCAGTTTCCTACAGCCTGCGCCAAGCACGCCCGTCGGCTTCAATCAACGCGTCGGCTTCCGTCGGCCCCCAACTCCCGGCTGGGTAGAAGGTGAGCGGGGCTTTGCTGCCAGGGGCATGCCACGTCTGTTCGATGTCGTCGATGAACCGCCAAGCCTCTTCGACCTCGTCGCGGCGCGCGAACAGGGTCGCATCGCCCGACATGGCGTCGAGCAACAACCGCTCGTACGCTTCGGGACTCGCTTTCCCGAACGAGGTACCGTAGCTAAAATCCATCTTCACCGGCTGGATGCGGACGCTGGTGCCTGGCATTTTGCTCTGCATCCGCAACGAGACGCCTTCGTCCGGCTGGATCCGGATCACCAGGACGTTCTGCGAGCCGTCCCGGGTGCTATCCCCATCGCGCGACAGGTCGCGGTTGAAGAGCACGCCAGGCGCGTTCTTGAAATGCACGCCGATTTCCGTGCCGCTTTTGGGCAAGCGTTTGCCGACCCGGATGTAAAACGGCACGTCGGCCCACCGCCAATTGTCGATCAGGACGCGGAGTGCGGCGTACGTCTCCGTTTGTGACTCGGGGTTTACGTTTGGTTCTTGGCGGTACCCAGCCACCGCTTTGCCATTGATGGAACCCTCGGTGTACTGGCCGCGGACCACGTGCTTGACGACGTCGGCCGGGCTCAACCGGCGCAGCGAACGCAGCACCTTGACCTTCTCATCGCGCACCGCGTCGGCGCTGAGGTCGGTCGGCGGCTCCATCGCGATCAGGGTGAGCAGCTGCATCAAATGGTTTTGCACCATGTCGCGCAAGGCACCCGAGGTTTCGTAGTACCCGGCGCGGTTCTCGACGCCGAGGGTTTCACCCGCCGTGATCTGGACGTGGTCGATGTAGCGATGGTTCCAGAGGTGCTCAAACAGGGCGTTGGCAAACCGCAACACCATGATGTTTTGTGCGGTCTCCTTGCCGAGGTAATGATCGATGCGGAAGGTGGCGGTTTCGTCGAAGGCGTTGCGCACCACGGAGTTCAGGTGCTGCGCCGTCGCGAGGTCGGTGCCAAACGGTTTTTCGACGATCACCCGCGCCCAACTGCCATCGCGCGCCTTCGTCAGGCCCGCTTCCTTCAACTGCGTGAGGATTGGCTCGAACTGCTCGGGACCGGCCGACAGGTAGAAGAGGCGGTTGCCGCCGCTGCCCCGCTCGCGATCGATCTGGTCGAGGCGATCCCGCAACCGGGCGTAGCCTTCGGGAGAGCCAAACTCGCTCCGGTGATAGAAGATGGAATCCTGAAAATGTTTCCAAAGCTCGTCGTTGATGCCCTGACGCGAGTATTTGCGGGCCGCCTCTTCAAGCTCTTTACGGAAAACTTCGTCCGACTTGTCGCGCCGGGCGAAGCCCACGAGGGTCGAGCCATGCGGCAGGTCGCCATCCTGCATCAAGTTGTAAAGGGCGGGCACCAGCTTGCGGTGCGTCAGGTCACCCGTTGCCCCGAAGATGACGACGGTGCAGGGGGCGGGAGTGGCGCGCGTGGTCAAGCCTTCGCGCAGCGGGTTTGATTGCAGTGTGTCGCTCATGTGGGTTCCCCTAAGGAGATCGCAGCAAAACGGGATCAGGTCTGCCCGAATCAGCATCCTTGCAAACGGCCGAGGAAAAGGGGCACGGCCCGAGCGCTTCAGGAGAATCTTACCCTAGGAACCCCGGCAATGGCTACCGCATAAGTGCTGCCGGGATGAGACTGCCGACCGGCTTGGACAGAGGACGTTCAAAAGCGTTCAAAAATATTTCTGAAATTCTCTCGACACCTCGTTCCCGCATTCGTTACGACTCCACCTGCCCTTCATCCCTTAACCCTCATCCCCCAACAAGGAGCAGAATCAGACACATGCGTTTTCCGGAAAACCTGACCGGATTTAGAAGCCTTGGCTTCGGTACGTTGGCAGCGGGCCTCTCGCTGATGACTCCTGGAGCGCTCTTCGCCCAGAGCGCCGACCAGAGTGACGTGGCTGCGTTGAAAGCGCAGATGGATCGGATGCAAAAGCAGTACGAAGAGCGCATCTCGTCCATGGAGAGCCAGATGAAGCAACTGGAGTCGAAGGCCGACTCGGGTTCCATCCTCAACACCCGGGTGCTGACCGATTCCAATGGCACCGCCTGGGCCGGCAAGGACGAGAAGGGCGGTCCGTTGCTCGACGAAAGCTTTCTCAAAAGCCTGACCCGCTACTTTACGTTTACCGCCTACATCCGTTCGGGCGTCGGCTTTAACGGCAACGGCGGTCCTCAGGACTTTAGCTTCCGCATTCCGGAAAGCGGCCCCACGCTCGGCGGCAGCCGGTATCGTCTCGGCAACGAGAACGACACCTACATGGAGTTGACCTGGAAGCAGACGCACATGCTCGGGGACGGCGCCGACACGCCTAACGTGTCGATGACTTTCACCCCTGCAGTGGTCTACAACACGGACAAGGCGACGTTTATCGACCAGAGAAACGCCGGTTCCCAGTGGGCCATGCGTCAGGCCTTCGTCGAGATGACCAACTTCATCAAGACGGCACCGGAGATCACGATCTGGGGCGGACAGCGCTTCTACGACCGCCACGACGTGCACCTGCATGACTACTTCTTCGACGACTACTCCGGCTACGGCCTGGGTATCCAGAACATCCCGCTCGGTTTTGCCAAGCTGGACGTCGCCTACTTGGGCGGCATCCGCGATGACCTTTCCACCGGCACCGCTTTTGATGCCTCGCACGGCGGGTTCTACCTGCATACGTTCGACGTTCGTCTCCAAGACATCGACCTCGGACCTGGCAAACTGGAATTGCTCGGAGACTTGCAGTTCTTGAGGAGCGGTCGGTATCAGTTAGCGACGGACAGTGGACTGAACGGTGCGCTCAACGTCGGCGACACCTACGGTTACCGCGTGGGCGGCATTTACACCGTGCCGTTCGGCAACAAGAGCTTCTGGCAGATTTCCGCCATCTATGGCGCAGGTGCCTCGGCGAATTTTAGCACCGACATCCCCGACGCGGAGTTGACGGCGGCATACAACCTCAACAAAAACCTGGGCCGCGTAAACACTGACGGCACCATTGGCACGAATTCACTCCGGCGTGCCGATCGCTTCCGGGCAACCGGGCAAGTGGTTTGGAACGTGAACGACAGCTTCTCTTTCCAGGCTGACGTTCACTACATCTACGACAACCAGGGCGCGCTCTCCTTTGGTGGCTTCACCCTCGGCGGCGCGCCCATCCTGAACTCCGGTTCGACTCAAGTCCTGGGCGGCGGCATCCGGCCGGTGTTCCAGATCAACGACTGGTTTGCCATTCAGGGTCAAGCCGGTGTGGAATACGTCGACAACGTCCGTACCAATTCGGAATTGGATGCAGCGGGCAACCAAGTCGGCGCCTTCGGCCGCAGCGGCGAGATGGGCATCTTCACCATCGCGCCGACGATCCGGCCCCGGGGCGGGTTCTTCAGCCGTCCGGAGTTCCGGGTTTTCGGCACCTACGCCATCTGGAGCAGCTCGCTCAAGGGTACGTTTGGTGGCGTGTCACCCATCACCGGGACGCAAACCTACGCCGGTTCCAACCAGGGTTGGGTGTTCGGCGTGCAGACCGAGTGGTTCTTCTAAGACTCGGCTGAGCTAGCCTAATGTGCATCGCGCCCCGGCCAGCAACGGCTGGGGCGCTTTGTTTTGTAGCCTAAGGTGCGGGGCGGGACCTCGCGCTTAACCCGGGTCACCCGCGAGCGCCGCGTCTGCCCGTCAATGGGCGTCGTGCCTGCCCCGCGGAACCCGCCACACGACACTCGAAACCCGGCCTCCCCTCAGGTCCCGTCCAACGCGTACCGGAATGCGCCGTCGAGCTGTGGCCCGATGAAGGTCTCCCAAAAATCTGGGCTGTTCAGCAACGTCCAGAGCCGCGGGTTGCTGGCCATGGCGAGGTAGTCATTCCGCAACCAAGCGCGCGCCAGTTCCGGGTCGTTTTCCAGGGCGCGGAGCCGGGGATCGGCCCAGATCCTTTGAAAACCCGGATAGGCGACCAGTCGCGCCACCGCGCCTGGGTCGCTTGCCAAGCGTCGCAACTGGTCCAGGCGCGCATAAAACGCCCGCGGGAACGGGTCAAAGCGGTCGATCGTGCCTTTGCCGAACGCGCGCTCGACGACGTCTTGCGTGCTGGCCAGCGCGGGCGCGGCTGCGCCTGGACGCGCGCCCCGAGCTTGGTCCACCGTCACTTGGTCTGAGGCGAGGTGGCCCGCAACCCGGAACGCGATGACGACGATCCAAAGCAGGAGCAGGTTGTAGGCTAACCCAAGCGCAGCCCCGCTCGTGCCTAGGAGCAACCGCGCCCCAAACCCGTCATGGTCACGCGTCCGTTTGAAGAACGCCCGGCCGACGACGGAGCTGACCTGGTAAGCGACCGTGCCCAACCCGAGGCTGGCCAGGAGGAAACAGGCGGGCAACGGCCAAGCCGTGCCGGACGCCAACGCCGCCGCCGCCGGCGCGGCAAACCCTCGCACGACGGCCAAAGCGATCAGCCACGCCGCCGGCTTCACCAACAACCGAAACGGGCCGTTGCCCCAACCGCGCACCAACCCGAACAAGAGCCAGACCGCGGCCAACAGCCGGATGAGGTTTTCCCAGGAAGAGTTCGGCGTCACCACGCGCGCGCAGGGTCGGTCACGGCCCGCCGGAGGCGAGGGCGCGCTGACGCAGAAAGTGGTCGCACGCCACCAGGGCGGCCATGGCTTCCACCATCGGGACCGCGCGCGGCAACACGCAAGGATCGTGACGGCCGCGGGCCCGTAATTGAAACGGCTCGCCCGCATCGTCCACCGTGGTTTGCGGTTGCGCGACGGTGGCCGTCGGCTTGAACGCCACCCGAAAGACGACGTCTTCGCCGTTGGTGATCCCGCCTTGCACACCACCCGACCGGTTGGAGGCGGTGCGGACGGCGCCGTCGCGCAATTCGAAGGGGTCGTTGTGCTCGGCGCCGGTCAAGAGGGTGCCGGCGAAACCCGACCCGATTTCAAAACCCTTGGTCGCCGGCAAACTCAGCATCGCTTTGGCCAAGTCGGCTTCAAAGCGGTCAAACACCGGTTCACCCAGTCCCGGAGGCAGCCCGCGCAGCACGCAGCCCACGACACCGCCCACGGAATTGCCCTCTTTCCGGACCTGCCCGATGAGGTCCACCATGCGCGCCGAAGCCGCCGGGTCCGGGCACCGCACGAGGGATGGTTCCACTTCCGCGGTTGTCACGGTCCCAGGGTCGACGGTCGCCCGAACGCCGTGCACGCTCTCGACGTAGCCTACCACCGTGAAGGCCGGCAGGTGCGCCCGGAGGACCTGCCGCGCGATGGCGCCGGCCGCCACGCGCCCGATCGTCTCGCGGGCCGAGGAGCGTCCCCCACCCTGCCAGTTGCGGATGCCGTACTTCGCTTGGTAAGTGTAATCGGCGTGGCTCGGGCGGAACGCGTGCGCCATTTCTGCGTACGCTTCCGGTCGCGCATCGGTGTTGCGGACCAGGACGGCAATCGGCGTGCCGAGCGTCAAGCCCTCAAACACGCCCGAGAGGATTTCGCAACGGTCCGCCTCGTTGCGCGGGGTCACAATCTCGCTCTGGCCGGGCCGCCGGCGGTCGAGTTCCTTTTGGATATCCTCAACGGAGAGCGGGATCCGGGGAGGACACCCGTCAAGGGTCATGCCAACCCCGCCGCCGTGGGATTCGCCCCAGGTGGAGACGCGGAAGAGGAGACCGAAGCTTGAGGACATGGCTCACGCGCACCATAACGTGCGGAGAGGAATTGCCAAGATTGCGCAAGAGCGCGCGCGATTGCGCAGGATTTCAAGAAGGGCAGTGCCCCGTCGCCGACCAGGACGACTTTCGACGCCGTGCCCGTCCCCCAATCTTGGCAATCGCGCGCGCTCTTGCGCAATCTTGGCAATTCCTCCTTCCCCATGAACATTCATCACCTCGAGCTGTTCTATTACGTGGCGAGGTACGGCGGCATCAGCGCGGCCATTCGCCGGATGCCGTACGGGATCCAGCAGCCGGCGGTGAGCGGTCAGCTTTTGGCCCTGGAGGCGCACCTGGGAGCGAAGTTGTTTCACCGGCGACCTTTCGCGCTGACGCCGGCCGGTGAAAGGCTGTTCCGTTTCGTCCAACCATTTTTTCAAAACCTCGACGTCGTCGAAGATGAGTTGCGCGGTCGGGCTTCCGCACGGTTGCGACTTGCGGCGTCCACCAGCATCCTCCGTGATTACGGCCCCCAACTGTTGGAACGTCTCCGGCGCCAAGTTCCCGACCTGAGATTGGTGCTGCGCGAAGCCGACCAAACCATCGCGGAGGCGTTGTTAGCCGCCCAGGAAGTCGACCTTGCGATCACCGAACTTTACACCAAACCACCCGCGGGTGTCCGCAGCGACACTTTGGTCGAGGCGCCGCTGGCTCTGCTCACGCCGAATTCCTTAAAAAGTCGCGACCTCGACCTCATCTTGGAAGAGCGCCCGTTGCCGCTCATCTCGGTGCCGGCGCAAACCGCCATCCACAAAGCTTTCCAAGACGGCCTCCGTAAACGCGGACTTACCTGGGACATCGGCATTGAGCTTTCCACCCTCGAAATGGTGGCGACGTACGTCGCCGCGGGTTTTGGGATCGGCTTGGTTCCGCTCGTGCCCGGGTTAGGGTCGGTGGACGCGACGCGGCTGCTTCCGTTGCCGGATTTTCCCAGGCTGCGCATCGCCGCCTTTTGGCAAGAACCACTGCCGCCGTTGGCCAAAGCTTTTCTCGACGGCGTGCGTGGTATGGCCGGCCCGGTCCAAGCGCAGATCGCACAATTTTGGTCCCCAGATTGATGGGTAACAGGGGCCGGAGACATTCCGCTGGCGTGGTGGCACGTTGGCCAAAGGCGGGGGCGTCGCCTCTCGTGAAGTCCGACCTATCCGCAATCCGCATCCTGGGGTATGGATCTGTAACGGTCACGGTAGCCGATGCCCGAGAGGGCGGCCGTGCCTCACCACTCCCAGCGTATGTCCACCATTGCCGAACCGAGACTGGCCGTGCCGGAAACGTTTCCGCCGTTCAGCCTTTCACGCCTGCTCCAAACGGTCTTTCAACCTAAATCCGGCGAACGGGTGGCGCTGCTCATCGATTTGGAGGACCCACACGACATCCAAGATTTCCGGTTCCTGCAAAAGCCCGAGCTCACCATCCAGCGCCACGCCTACGACACCTTTTACAAGGGTCTTCAGGACGGCGTTCTCAAAGAACTTGAGCTTACCGGCGGTGACATCTTCGCCTACCAGATCACGGGCGGCAGCAACCTCGACTTGCCTGATCTGGCGGTTGATCCGCACGGCCGTGAGCTCAGCTTGAGCCGAGACGTTTACCCCCGTTACACGCTCATCCTTTGCATCTCGACCTATTCCGCCACGGCACCACTGACCGCGTTGGCCAAGCGGCTTGGGTTCCGCGGGGCGACGCTGCACGGGCTTAACGACACCATCCTGCGCACGGGCTTGGCCGTGGACTATGACGACGTGAGCCGGCAGGCCGAGAAGCTGCGTTTGGGCCTGACGCGTGCCGACTTCGTGGAGATCGACTTCGTCGTCGGAGATGAACGCATGACGCTGCGGCTGGACTTGGCTGGTCAGGAGGCGCAAAAGAGCCACGGGTTGTGCCGGGGCGGTCCGGACGTCGCCAATTTGCCGGCCGGAGAGGTCTATTTTGTGCCGACGAACGCTTCCGGCCGGTTCCCGTTGAAGTTTGAAGATGGGACGATCGGGGTCATGACGGTGAAAGGGGGCCGGATCGTGCATGCGGAGTTGTGCAGAGGCAATCCTCGCACGATCGAGGCGCACCGGCGCAAGATCGCGGCGGACCCCGCGTCGGGGGAACTCGGGGAGCTTGGCTTTGGTACGCAGCTGCTGCCGGTCTCCGGTCGTGACATTCAGGATGAAAAGATCTTGGGCACGCTCCACGTCGCGACGGGTCGGAGCGATCACCTCGGCGGGCATCTGACCCCGGAGAAATTCCAAGATGTCAAAAACGCGACGCACGACGACATCCTGTTTGCGCCGCATAAGACGCCGGAAATCGCGGTGCCCCAGGTGCGGATGCGACGCGGTGGTAAAACGGAAATTTTGCTCGAGAACTTCACGCCGGCCGCTTACCTGGTGGGGCTGCTCGCGGGCGACTAGGCAGGTGCCGGCTTGGGCGCCGAGCGCCGGAGGACCCGTCGTCCTTTGTCGTGACGCGTCCCCATTTTACCACGGTTCGGCGCAGCCCCCCCATGCAGGCGGATTACGAGACGGACGACGCCGTCCAACAATACCTTCTGTTTCACTACGGGTCGGTTGACGACCAATTGCCGTACCCGTTCGGACCGCGCGAGGCCCTTTCCTTCCCGGTGCGGTGCGTGGAGACGTTCGCCGGCTTTTTTCCGCTGCCCGTGCGACGCGCGCTCGACTTGGGCTGCGCGGTGGGCCGGGCCACTTTCGAGCTCAGTCGTCACGCCGGCGAGGTGTTGGGGATTGATCTCTCCGCGAGGTTCATCGAGGCGGCTCGCGCGGTCGCGCGCGACGGCGAGGCGCGGTTCTGGCGCGCGGAAGAGGGCGATCTCCGGACGGAACTCCGGCGGCCGTTGCCGCCCGACCTTCGCCGGGAACGGTGCCGCTTTGAGGTGGGCGACGCCACGTCTGAGCGCGCCGACTGGGGTCTTTTCGACGTCATCCTGGCGGCCAACCTGCTAGACCGAGTCGCCTCGCCGAAGGCGCTCCTGCGGACCTGCGCGCGTCACCTGCGGCCCGGCGGCACCCTCGTGCTGGCGTCGCCCTACACTTGGCTGGAAGCGTTCACCCCGCGTGCGGCGTGGTTGGGAGGGCGGCAAGACGCGCACGGGAGGCGTTTGGAGACCCTAAGTTCTTTGCATACCCTGCTCGACGGGACTTGCGATCACCTCGCTACGGTCGACCTGCCCTTCCTCCTTCGGGAACACGCCCGGAAGTACCAGTGGGGTGTCGCCCAAACGACGGCTTGGCGGCGACGTTGAAACCATCCCGCCTTTCCGGACGAATAGACCGCGGATGGAATGGGTTGAACTGGTGTTGATCCTTTTGGCGGTGGCCGCCGCCTTAGAACCCGTCGCCTCGCGGCTGCAGGTGCCGCACGCGGTGCTCTTGGTTTTGGGCGGCTTGCTGGTGGCGTGTGCGCCGGGCTTGCCGAAAGCCCACTTCCGGTCGGATGTCATCTTCCTGCTCTTTGTTCCGCCGGTTCTCTACTGGACGGCGCTCACGGCGCCTTTTCGGGAGTTTCGTCGGCAAGTGGTGCCAATCGCGCTGTTGGCCGTCGGCTTGGTGCTCCTGACCGCCTTCGCGATGGGCGCGTTCGCCCGGACTTTGTTCGGCCTATCGTGGCATGAGGCCATCGCGCTGGGGGCGATCGTTGCTCCCACCGACGCCGTGGCCGCCTCCCGCATCGCCCGCGAGAACGGCCTGCCCAGGTCCGCGTTGGCCATCCTCGAAGGCGAAAGTTTGGCCAACGACGCCACGGCGCTGGTGCTGTTCCGTTTCGCGCTCGGCACGGCGGCCGCCATCCCGATTCCCGGAGTTCACCTCCCGGCATTTTTGGAAGTCGCGCTCTCCTTCCTTTTCGCGGGCTGCGGAGGCGTCGCGACCGGGCTGGCGATCGGCTACGCCGTGAGTTGGGTCCGGCGGTTGGTGCGCACGCGGCCCACGGTCGAAAACACGATTTCGCTGTTGACGCCGTTCGCCGCCTACCTGCCCGCCGAAGCGCTCCACGTTTCCGGCGTGTTGGCGGTGGTGACCGCCGGCTTGTTCCTGAGCCGCCTGGGCCCGCGACTCGTGTCGGCCCCCACCCGTTTGCAGGCTGAGGGCATGTGGTCGGTCGTTGCCTTCATCCTGGAGAGCCTCTCCTTCATCCTCATCGGGTTGGAACTACCGCACGCCAGGGAGGCCCTCGGCGCGCATCCTCTGGACAACCTGTTTGTCGGCACGTTGGTCCTCACGTCCGTCGTCATCGTGGTGCGCCTCGGTTGGGTTTTTTCGACGGCGTTCCTGGTCCATCCGCTCCTGGCGCGGGGCCGGCTGCTGGCGGACCGCCTGCCGGATTGGCGGCTCGTCGGATTGGTCGGCTGGTCCGGCACACGCGGGGGCGTCTCCCTCATCATCGCCTTGTCGCTGCCGGAGACGTTAGGCGATGGCACGCCGTTGCAGACCCGCAGCCTGCTTTTGTTTGTCACGTACGGGGTGATCCTCGGCACTTTGGTGCTCCAGGGCCTCTCCCTGCGCCCGATCATGCGGCGCCTTAATCGTCAGGCAGCCGACCCGGGTCATCCGGCGGAACCGCTGGGTGACGCCGAGGAGGAGGTGCGGGAGGAACGCACGGCGCGGGAAGCCATGCTGCGCGCCGGCCTCGGCGCGCTCGAGCGTTACGCCGGCAAACGAAAGGTGGACTCGGCGGTCGTCACGTCCTTGCGCGAGCGCACCGAACGGCGGCTGCGCGCGGTGGGGGAACAGTTCTCGCGCGAGGCCCGGGAGGCGCAGGGAAATGGCAACCCGTCTTTCTCGCCGACGTACCGGACGGTGCGTGCCCGCATGCTGGCCGCCGAACGCGAGGCGGTGTTGCGCCTTCGGGATGAGGGCCAGATCGACGACGAGATCCTCTTGCGAATCCAGCGCGAGCTCGACCTGGAGGAAACCCTGCTGTTTTACTGAGTTCCGGGCTCGGCGTTCCGGGTTCCGAGGAGTTTGAAGCAGAAGGCCACAAAGGGAAGAGATGCCTGCGGCCACCATCACCGGGCGTATTCTCTCTTTTCTTCTTTGGCCTTTGTCATTTGCGATTTGCCGTGCGCGCAGCGCCGGCGTCCAAGCGACGTCAGGGCCGCCGGCGAGACGCCGCCGGGTCGGAACCACGGTGGTGCGTCCTGCAGGGGTTCGTTCCCGCCCGTGGCAGAGCAGAGCTCCATCCCGCCGCACGTCAGGACGACCTTGGGAAGAGTCCCTACGGAACGGGCCGCCTCGCGCAAGTCGCCTCAGGGGACGTCGGCTGCCGTTTCCCCGGAAGCGCCGGACGTCACCTCCCCGCCGTGTTCGTCGTCCAGGACGCGGTCGACCGGCACCTCCAACTGGGCATCGCCGGCCTCCGCTTCGCCGAGCGCTCCGGCCAAGGCGCCGTAACGGCCCTTGGCGTCACGGAAAAGATCTTCGGCGCCGGGGTGCACCCCCGTTTTCACCCACTCCCGGCTGTAGCCCAGCGGGTGCGGGTCGCGGTCCCAATCGCGTTCCACGGCCGAACGCGGCCCGCGGGTTTGCGCGGCGATGACGGCGGGGTCGGCTTTGAACTCCCGGTCGGCGGTCAGGAGACCGTTCACCTCCTGGTAAGTATCGGTAAACTGCGTGTAGCAGAACCCAGCTACCTCCTCGCAGGCATTCACGGCCGTCAACAGGGCCGTGTACCGCGCGAGGAAACCAGCCGCATCCCGGGCCCGGCTGTAACCCCAGCCCTCACCTTTGCCGAGGGCAAAGGCGATGCCGCCGAATTCGGTGATCAACACCGGCAACCGCTCCGCCGAGCGCACGCCGAGCACGATCCGGCGCCTTTCGGGACGGACGTGTTCCAAGGTGTGCGCGATCCGTGACGCATCACCGTAGCGCGCGAGCAGCACGGAAGCTTGGTCGGTGTAATCGTGCACGGTCAGCAGGTCGGTGTCGAAATGCTCCCAGCCGTCGTTGCTGACCACGGGCCGGGTCGGGTCGGCGGCTTTCGTCAAGTGGTACAGCGCGCGGCAGAAGGACTGGGTTTGCGGGTTCGCGCGCAGGTCGGGAAGACCCCAAGACTCGTTGAACGGCACCCAGGCGATGATGCAGGGGTGGGACCGATCCCGCACCAGGGCTTCCAGCCACTCCGCGGTGACCTCCTCAAGAGTTCGCGGCGAGAAGCGGTAAGCGCTCGGCATCTCCTCCCAGACCATCAGGCCGAGTGCGTCGCACCAGCGCAGGTACCGCGGGTCCTCGATCTTCTGGTGCTTGCGAACACCGTTGAAACCGAGCCGCTTGGCCAGCAGCACGTCGCGCCGCAACTCTTCGGGCGTGGCCGTCAGCCCGCCTTCAGGCCAGTAGCCTTGGTCCAAGACCAACCGGAGACCGTATGGCCGGCCGTTCAACAGAAAAGCGCCGTCCTCCCAACCGACGGTTCGCAAGGCGGTATAACTTGCGACGGCATCAAACTCCTGACCGTGCCGGAGCAGCGTCACCTCGGCATCAATGAGCTGGGGATGCTCGGGACTCCACAAAAGTTCGGAGCGCACGTGTTCCAACCCGCCGTCGGGCAAGTGCAGCCGCCGCCGCAACGATGGCCCTTGCAGCGAGTAGGTGTCCTCGACCAAGCAGGCGCCGCGGGCCGTCAGGCGGACCCGGACGGCGTCACCCGGCTCGAGCGGGCCGTCCAGGGTGACCTCGACCGAGAGGGCGAAGTCCTCGAGGTGCGCCGTCCAGTCGACGCGCCGGATGAACGTGGTCGGCACCTGCTCCCACCAAACCGTCTGCCAAATTCCCGTCGTGCGCGGGTACCAGATCGAATGGGGTTCGAGGTTCCAATCCTGCTTGCCGCGCGCTTGGTCCAGCGCCGTCGGGTCGTCTTCGGCGCGCAGCGTCACCGTCACCCGACCGTCGGCCGGCAAGAGGTGGGTTAGCTCGGCTGAAAACGGGGTGTGCGCGCCGACGTGCCGCACCACCGGCTGGCCGTTGACCCAAACCTGCGCTTCGTGGTCGACCGCGCCAAAGTGCAGAAAGGTGCGCCGATCCGCCTCGGGCGCGATCACCACCTGGCGCCGGTACCAAACGGTCGGGTGAAAATCCTGGTCGGCCAACCCGCTCCGCACGGTCTCTGGCGCGTAAGGCACTTCGATCTGGCGATCAAACCGCACCTCGTCGGGCGCGTGCCAGTCTCCTTCCGGATCAAAGGCGAAATCCCACGGCCCATCTAAAGAGCGCCAGACCGGGCGGCGACAAAGGGGACGCGGGTGGTCAAACGAGAGCGGGGGCGAGGACGTGGCCATGGGACGGCAAGCGGCGTGGGAATGGGAACAGCTCGAGCCGCCGCCAATCCGGTTGGCGGCGCAAGTCGTCCCTATGGAACGCGGGTGAGTTCTCGGCAACCTTTTTTCTTCAGGGTGCGATCGATCGCCCCGGTTTCACCCCGCGAAGGCACCTTAAGGGACCCCGGTGCGTTCGTACACGGCCGAGATTGGCAACTGGCAACCAATCTCCGGCAACGGCAGGACGGCGTCGCCCTCGAGCAGCTCCGAGCGCCAACCGTCGCCTACCCGGCGGTAGACGGTGAGGAACCTGTGGAACTGGTCCGCGAAGACGTACACGGCCAAACTGGGGACGGTTTGGTAATTGCGGAACTTTTCCCCGCGGTCGATCCGCTCGGTGTCCGGGGAGAGGACCTCAAAAATGACCCGGGGCGCTTCGGCGAACAACGACGCCGGGTGCGGCTCCGCGCAGTCGACCGTGACGTCGGGATAATAGTAAAATTTGGCTCCGGCCGACTCGATGCGAACCTTCACGTCGGAAGAAAACGGCTCGCACGGCCCACCCTGGAGTTGGTTCCCCAGCGCTCGGTAGATGTTGCCGGCTATCCGGTCGTGCTGGACCGTTGTGCCCGCCGTCGCGTAGACCACGCCGTCCAAGTACTCGTGCTTGACGTCGCCGAGCCTTTCGCCGGCCAAGTAGTCGGCGGGGGAGACGAGCGATTCCGCAAAAGCCGCTGCACCCATGCGCCCATCGTACCGGGACAGCCGATGAACGCAAGCCGAGCCGCCGCGTTCAGAGGGTCACCGGCTGCCGCCCTTGCCCAACGTCCGGCGGACGTTCCGTTCGATCTTGGTCAAACCTTCCGAGGCACCCTCCTGCCGGGTGAGGATCCGGTTTACGCCTTGGAAGATCGCCGCGGAAACCGCGTTGTAGTTGGCCCCAAGGACCGTCGAGGGCCGGATAGCCGCGCCTTCCAACGCCGCCGGCAGCGTGCCGAACCACGGCAGGCGCGCCAGCACGTCGCCGTCGCGGTAAAGGGCGGGCCGCGTCGGCATGTCCGTGAGGTCGAAGGCGCGGAGCTTCTGCGTTTCGGCCGAGCAATAGTAGCGCACCATGGAGGCGGCTTCGGCCGGGTGCCGTGAGTACCGGGAGATCATGAGTTGCCAGCCGCCGAGGCACCCGGCCGGGCGACCGTTGGGATCC
>CAXUNV010000023.1:0-19509 GCA_964252355.1 uncultured Chthoniobacterales bacterium
GCACCGGTGCGGGGGGGGTGGAGCCTCGCTCTGACGGACGGCACGAACCATCCCCCCGCAAACGCGCTGCGCCCTGGCTCCCGCCCGGCGGCGGGTAAGGTTGGACTCGCCTTGGCCTACCAATCCGCCGGTAGGGCCGCCCGCCAACTCGGAGCGCTCGACGACCTGAAAAGAAAGGCAATGGATCAGTTTGAAAACTGATGGAGTTGATGTCACGCAGCCAGGGTGCGGACGCGAAGCCCGGCGAACGCGGGGCCGCAACTCGAGGAAAGCCAAATGTACGACGCAAGGGTTCGCGAGATGAACGACGGCGACCTCGATCAGGTCGTCGCCGTCTGGCACGCCGCTGGGGTGGCCCGTCCCTGGAACGATCCAGCTAAGGATATTGCCTTCGCGCGCCGCAACGCCCACTCGACCGTGCTGGTGGCGATCCTGTCCGACGCGGTAGCCGCGACCGCCATGGTCGGTGAGGACGGCCACCGTGGCTGGATTTTTACGTCGCCGTCGATCCACGACACCAGGGCGCCGGCCTGGGCCGGATGATGGTGGGGGTCGCCGAGGCTTGGCTGCGGGAGCGGGGCGTCTGGAAGCCGCCGGGCCGGAGCCCTCCAGAGGCCCGAAGCCAGCGCAGCGCGGCGCTGCGGGCAGGGCACCGCACCGGCCGTGGGGCCGATCCTGGGGCGGCCTTCGCCGGGGGGTAAGGGGAGCGCGGGCGTCCCGCCCGTCAGGCAGCACGGGTCGTGCGGAAGCTTTAAGAACAATCCATTGGCCCGTTCCCGGCCGCGGCTTGATGCTGGTCCAACCCGTAGGTGCACCCCAAAACCCGGTGGCACGGATACGCACCCCGATCGCGCCAGCCGCAAGTCTGATGGGCAAAAAGGCGCTGAGCCTTTTTTCTGAAAACACCTCGAAGCCCGCGACCGGTGTGACGTGACGGAAGCGGTTTTAGTGGCAGACGACCAATTGAGTGGATTGGACGGAGCGATGCTTGCGGAAACCGCGGCGGGCTCACCGCAGCAAGAGCGGTTGCTCGAGACGTCCGGACGGGAAGAATCAGCGTCATTCGACCTTGCGCTGGCAAACTGGCATTGGGTCGGTCGATAAGCCTGAGCGATTCCTGAACTTTGATCACCCCGTAAAAGCACGGGCTGCGAGCCAGTTGGCGCTTGCGACCCGGTGCGTTTAACGGACGGCGCGAGCTTTGGCCGTCGCGAAATGTTCGATGCCCATTTTAGGGAGGACCAGTCCAACCACCATTGCCAGCAAAACAAAAAACGCAGAGGTGCCGTCTGTGGCAACTTGATCAAGCAGTCGGTCGGGCGGCCCCGAGCCCTGAGTCGCCAATTCGATGGCGCCCGCGACCATGCGGAAGATATAAACGCCGGGAATCAGCGACACCACGCAGGCGAAAGCCAAACCCGCGAAAGGTAAACGGAGGTAATTGGCGGTCGGCGTCATGATGATGCTCACCAGCAAACAGGCCAAAAAGGCTCCCGTGACGATGCTTGTACCGGCCCACGCCATGGCCACCCAGCGACAGGCATGCGCGAGGATCCCAACCGCGATCGGAATCGGCAACGTGCTCCAGGGCATGTTGAAAAAAGTGCCGTAGGCGGCGACGGCAACCCCTGCCGCCAACATGTCGTAAGCCAACGGGATCGCCGAAGACGTACCCGATGCGGGAAGGTTCACCTTGCCTGCCGCGAGCCCCAGGATCAGCCCCACGCAGATGGCAAGGGTGATGAGGGTCGCGTAAGCGATCCGTGCGATGCCCAAAGCGATCCGCGCCCGAACCAAGTCAAGCGCGCCGTTAAGAAGGTGCGGGCCCGGAACTAACACCATGCAAGGACAAACGGCGACCAAGTGCAGGACAAAACTTAACTGCAGCCTCACCGCCACGGCGCCGAGGATGCCCGCCAGCAGCGCAGCGCCAAACGGCTGCAAGAAAAGGTTGTGGCTTTTTCCCGCCAACCATCGGCGGAGGCACGCGCCGGTTCCAGCGCTGATGGCGATGAGGATCCACGTGAGCAGATGGTTCGCGCCGAAGATGACCCCCAGCGCGGCTGCGCCCGCCGCCGCCATCAAAGCGAAGCGAGGAAGTTGAACGGGCGGCCGGCGGGAGATTGCCTCAAGCGCACCCTTGGCCGCAGCCACGTCGCATTTGCCCGCCGCGACCTCCTCACTCACGCGCATCGCCGCCGCTACTTTGCTCAGATCGACGCCCGCAGGCTCCGCCTTGCTGAGGTCATGAACGAAACCCAAGTCATCTTCGATTCGCACCGTCAGCTCTCCCCAACGCGGGAAGAGGCTCGCCCGGTAACCGAGTCCGCAGGCCATTTGTTGGACGGCCAACAGCGTTTTCTCGGTGGTTTGACCATTCGTGAAGAGAAGCCTCGCGCAGCCGGAAACGACTTCCAAGGCGTCCCGTGCATCGACGCGACGTGCGGGGGGAGAAGGATCTGTCATGCGCAAGGGGCTTTTCGCGCAAATCAACGCTCCGTGGCGACGTACGGCTTGACCATCTTTGCCGGATCAACAACCCGGTCAAACTCCGCTTCCGTCACAAAACCAAGCTCCAAGGCGGCGGCCTTAAGCGTCGTGTCGTGATCCATCGCGTGGTGCGCAATCTTGGAAGCTTTATCGTAGCCGATGACGGGTGCCAGAGCGGTGACCAGCATGAGCGAGCGTTCCACGTACTCCCTGATCTTCTTCAAGTTGGGCCTTGTGCCTTCGACCAGGAATTTGCGGAAATTGGTGCACCCGTCGGTCAAAATCGTCAGGGAATGGGTGATGTTGAAAATGATGAGCGGCTTGTAAACGTTCATATCCAGGTATCCCCCGGCGCCCCCTAAGCCTACCGCGACGTCATTGGCCATGACTTGCGCGGCGATCATCGTGAGAGCCTCTGCCTGCGTCGGGTTCACTTTTCCCGGCATGATGGAAGAGCCCGGCTCGTTCTCCGGGATCAGCAATTCGGCAAAACCGGCCCTCGGGCCGCACGACATCAAGCGGATGTCGTTGCCGATCTTGTAGAGAGACACCGCCAACGTGCGCAAGGTGCCGGAGAGCTGGACCAAGGCATCATGGGAGCCTTGCACCGTGAACTTGTTGGGCGCGCTGACAAACGGCAAGCCGGTGAGTTCGGCAATCTCTGCGGCGGCCGCGTCCGCAAAGCCCGGTGCGGAGTTGATTCCCGTCCCGACGGCCGTGCCGCCTAGGGCGAGCCGGTAAACCCCGCCCAGCGCGCTCTCCACCCGTTCAAGACCGTCCGCAAGCATGCCGGCGTAACCCGACCATTCCTGACCCAGCGTCAGCGGCGTCGCATCCTGCATGTGGGTGCGCCCAATCTTGACGACATCCTTCCACCCTTCCGCCTTCGCCGCGATGGCGTCCTGCAAGGCTTTGACCGCCGGCATCAACCGCTGTTTGGCATTCACCGCTGCCGCGATGTACATCGCGGAGGGAAATGAGTCGTTCGAGGATTGCGACATGTTCACATGATCGTTCGGGTGCACCGGCTTTTTGCTGCCGAGCGGCGTTCCAGCAAGCTGGCAGCAGCGGTTCGAGATGACCTCGTTGACGTTCATGTTGAATTGCGTGCCGCTGCCGGTCATCCAGACGTGGAGCGGAAACATTTCGTGATGCTGACCGGCCAAGATCTCGTCGCACGCCGCGACGATGAGCTGGAAGGCGTCCTCGCTTAACCTTCCGCCGGCATGATTCGCGCGGGCTGCCCCCTTCTTCAAAACCGCATACGCCGTGATCATTTCCCGCGGAATGAGGTCTTTGCCGATGCTGAAGTGCTCGAGGGATCGTTGGGTCTGGGCGCCCCACAGCTTGTCGCTGGGGACCTTCACTTCGCCCAAGCTGTCGGTTTCCGTCCGCATCGCTTCAGGTTTGCTCTTTTCGTCGGGTTCGCCGGGGGTCATGCTCATAAGGATATAAACGATTTCTTTCTTTGTGACGCTCATTTCCGAATACACACGTGCAGTTTGGCCAATGGTTTCTAGGGCTAATCAGGCCAGCCTATCTGAAATCGAGACAGGTGTTAGGTCGCGTGTTCGGATCTCGATCTCCGATGTCAGTTTCCGGTGGGATGTGCATAGGTTTGCAATTTCCCGAAGCGTGGAACGCTGGTCTGGCGTCAAGGCCCCCTCGAGTAGAATCTCCTGTTCAATTCGGCCTGTTTTCCCTTCTTTGGTCTCGCGCCCGACGCAGTCGGCGGCGTAGGCCTTCGAGTGACGAAGGCGTGACGTCACTTGTTCAAGTGGCCAACCCTGGCGTTGCGCATCGAAGGTCACCATCGTCGAAGTACAGGGTCCGAGAGCTGCCAAAGGTGGATCGTAAGGCGAGGGTCCGGTGTCGGCGCCACCGACGGCTTGCGCTTCGTCGGCTGAAAGGCGGTGTGGCCCTGCGGGAATCTCTGGTGCGGAGCCAGCCGCGTTGCCGCGGACCACGGCGTCTGAACCTTCGCCGCCTGCGTTGGTTTCCTCGTCGCTCATCTCCTGTTCCTCCTTCCGGTGCTAAGGCTGTCCGTCGGTCTTGACAGAGGCCGACGGGAGAGCCCTGCAGATTGCCGGGCAGTTGCCGAGCCGATTGTCTAACAGATCATAACTGCTTTGTCTCGAATGAATTATGAGTAGGTCTCCAATTTGAAAGGCCGAGACGAGGCCTCGCCGGTTCGGAAAATCGTACCTTCAAGAACTCGTACAGCTCCAAGCCGACTCCATGGCATGACCGAAGGTGCTGGTGCTGAAGCGCAGACCTGCGACTGGTACAGGATTGGCACTTGCCATGCTTAGGCACTTAAGAAGCTTGCTATGAAACTCGCCATCTTCAAAACCGTTGCTGTCGCCAGTGCCGCTTGCATTGCTGCCACGGTTTCGGCTCCGGCCGCGCCCGTCAGAAACGTCGTGCTGGTGCACGGGGCCTTCGTGGACGGCTCGGGCTGGCACGCCGTCTACGAGATCCTCGTCCAAGACGGCTACCGCGTCACGCTCGTCCAGCAGCCGTTGACCTCGTTGGAGGATGACGTGGCGGCGGCCCGGCGCATCCTGGACCGCCAGGACGGACCCTGCATCCTGGTCGGGCACAGCTACGGCGGGGCCGTCATCACCGAGGCCGGCACGCACCCGCAGGTCGCCGCCCTGGTCTACATCGCCGCACACGCGCCCGAGGAGGGCGAAACCGAGGCCGCCAACGGCAAAAGGTTTCCCAACGCCTCACGGCCGCTGGTCAAGACGCCCGACGGCTTCGTCTTCCTGGACCCGGCCAACTTCCCCGAGGACTTCGCCGCCGACCTGCCGCCGGCGCAGGCGGACTTCCTGGCACATGCGCAGATGCCCACCGCGGCCAAGGTGTTCACCACGCCCATCACCGACCCGGCCTGGAAGGGAAAGCCGAGTTGGTACTTGGTGGCAAAAGCAGACAAGACCATCAACCCCGACTTGGAACGCATGTACGCCGAGCGCGCCAAAAGCCACAAGGTGGAAGTCGAGGGAGCCAGCCACGCCGTATATATCTCGCACCCCAAAGAAGTCGCTGCGCTCATCGAGGACGCCGCCCAGCACGCCGTGCCGTAGGCGGCGCGGCAACCGCGCGGCCGCCCAGCACGCCGTCGCCGTCGAGGCGGGTTAACGTGAACCTGCGGGTGGTCGCAACCTAACATCGACGAGCCCGATCTGCGACTGTTCCTGCAGTGCGCAGTCACAAATGAACAATGAGCTAACCGCTGCGGTGAAACTCACCAACGCAAACTCGGGCGCTCCGTGCTCCTGAGTTTCCTGTCCCCCGCCTCAGCGGTTACCTAGAGGCGCTCGCGGCATATGAAAGAACAACTTGCTAATAAGTTATACATACCAACCAAGAAATGCGCCGGCTCGCCACCGACGCCGCGCGCCACCCTCCCACGCCCATGCGGCCGCCGATCCAGGTCACCCGCGCCGGCTCGGCGGGTTCTGGCCGAGCAACTTGGTACGGCCCGCACCTCCACTCCGCCGGGTGCTGGACGGCCGGTGACACGTTGGGAATAAACCGGCGATCGCATCGCTCTAGTTGGGGAACGACAGGCCGAGCCAACGAAATCGGGGCCGGCCCGATCCCTGGCACAGGCGTCCGCTAGTTCAGACGACCTAACTCGCCACGTTCATCATTGCATGCAAACCACCGCACACCACGCCCCCGGAGCACCCGGCGCGGCCCCTCAATGGACCCCAAGCGCGAAGGAGGGCGTCGGCACCGCCTATAATGCCAACTCGCGGGTCTGGTTCACGCTGAGCCACGGCGTGCTCAACGAAATTTACTGTCCGCATGTGGACTCGCCGGCCACGCGGGACTTCGAGTTCCTCATCACCGATGGCGAGAGCTTCGTCCACGAGGAAAAGCGCGACTTGGAGCACCGCATCGAGATGCCTGAGCAGGGCACGCTGCTTTACCGGCTGACCAACTCTGCGCCGGACAAACGCTACCGGCTGGTGGAGGAGGTCATCGCGGACCCGCACCGTAACGTCGTGCTGGTGCGCGTGCGGTTGGAAACTCTTCATGAATCCCTGCGTGGCAAGCTCAAGATCTACGCGTTGCTCGCCCCGCGCCTTGGAGGGCGCGGCCAAGGGAACACCGGGTACATCTGCGAAACGGCCCAGGCGCGCCTTTTGCGCGCCCAGCGCGGCTCGCAACACCTCGTCCTGGCTTGCAGCGCCGGATTCTCCAAACGCTCGGCCGGCTTCGTCGGCGAGTCCGACGGCTGGCAGGATTTGCACAAGGGGAACTTTCAGATGGATTGGCAGTTCCAGGAAGCAGTGGACGGCAACGTCGCGCTCACCGGTGAGGTGGACCTCGCCGCGACGGCCGACGCTGGCGATGGCGCGCGGGAGTTCACGATTGGCATCGGCTTCGGCGACACCACGCAGAGCGCCGCCACCCACACGTTGCAGGCCTTGGCAACGCCGTGGTCCGAGCAACGCGAAAACTTCGTCGCTCAGTGGCAGCGCGCGGCGATCGCGCCAGAGTTCAATTTTTCCGAGTCGACCGGGGACCACGGCGGCCTCTACCGCCAGAGCCGCAACGTGCTCCTGGCCCACGAAGACAAAGCCTTTGAGGGGGCGATGACCGCCTCGCTCTCGACCCCTTGGGGCGAGACGAAGACGGACGAGGACACCGGCGGCTATCATTTGGTATGGACGCGCGACCTTGTCCAAAGCGCCACCGCGTTGCTCGCCACCGGCCAGCTCGCCACGCCCCTGCGCGCGCTTATCTGGTTGGCCTGCATCCAGGATGATGACGGCTCTTTCCCGCAGAATTCCTGGATCGACGGCCGGGCGTATTGGAGCGGCATCCAACTCGACGAGATGGCTGCGCCGCTGCTGCTGGCTTGGCGGTTGCGGGAGGCGGACGCGCTCGGCGCCTTCGACCCCTGGCCGGTCATCGCACGCGCCGCAGCCTACCTTGTCAAGAGTGGCCCGGTGACCGGGCAGGACCGTTGGGAGGAGAACGCCGGCTACTCGCCCTTCACGCTGGCGATGATGGTTGCCGGGCTGGTCTGCGCGGCCGAATTCGCCCGCGGCCGGCGAGAGGAGAAGGCGTGCGATTTCCTCCTGGCCTACGCCGATTGGCTTAACGCGCACCTCGAGGGCTGGACGGTGACGAACCAGGGGGAACTGGTCGAAGGCAAACCCCGCCACTACGTCCGCATCACCCCGGCTGAACCCGCCGTCGCCGACGGGACGGCGGACCCGGACACCGCCGAGATCACCCTCGGCAACGGCGGCGGCACGCACCCGGCGCGGAGCATCGTCGGGGGAGAATTCCTTCAATTGGTGCGCCTCGGTCTGCGCGCCGCCGCCGACCCGCTTATCGTGGACAGCACGGCGGTCGTGGATGCGGTCCTCAAACACGACCTGCCATCGGGCCCGTGCTGGCGGCGCTACCCGCACGACGGCTATGGCCAGAAACCCGACGGCGCGGCCTACGACGGTGTCGGCGAGGGCCGTTCCTGGCCCATCCTTACCGGCGAGCGCGGCCACTACGAACTGGCCGCCGGCCGGGATCCTCGGCCGTTCATCGAAGCCCTGGAAAAGTTCGCGAACGCCGGCAACCTCCTGCCTGAACAACTCTGGGACGCCGACGACAGCGCCGATGGCAAGATGAAGTTTGGACGCCCCAGCGGTTCGGCCATGCCCCTGTGCTGGAGTCACGCCGAGTATCTTGCCCTCGTCCGCAGCTACCAAGATGGCCGCGTGTTCGACCGCATCGAGCCGGTCTACCAGCGCTACGTGGCGGACCGCAAGCGCGATTGCGGCCATGAGATGTGGACCTTCCGCCACCGGACCCGCTACGTGCCCGCCGGCCGCGCGCTGCGCCTCATCGTGGAGGTTGCTGCCCGCGTGCGCTGGACGACGGACGCCTGGGCGAACGCCCGCGAAGTCGACACCGCGCCGGCCGGCTTCAGCGGCCTGCATTCTCTCGATTTGCCCACGGCGGACCTGCGCTCCGGCGAAGAAGTGGAGTGGACCTTCTTCTGGCCGGAAGCCGATCGCTGGGAGGGCGAAAACTTCCGCGCCGAAGTCGTCTGAGGCCGGGCGCTCGCCGGCTTGGCCGGCACGTTCCCACGGAAGTTGCGCGCCCTTCTCGCGACGCACGCCGGGGCTTGCCGTGAAAGCGCCAACAAGGGTTGGCCGACGAGGGAGAACGCGAGGACGTCAATAGTTCCAACCCGGAAGCCTACGAGATCGTGGGGCTAGGCAAGACCCCGGGACAGGACACGCTCCGCCACCCCCCATTCTCGCGCGGTGCCGGCGCCGCCGGATTGCCATCCCGCGCGCGCTCTCCCGCCGGGAATAGATCCCTGATTGGAGGCTCTTAGTTTTCCCAGTCGTATGTGCATCGCATGCACCCCTGCGGCGTCGTCCAACCCGGAACAAAGAGGCCATCCTATGTCGCACCCATTCCGCTCCTTCCCCCGTCGGCCGGCCAAACGAATGCGCCCGTGACCCGGCGCCCGCTGGAACCCTTATGACTTTAGAGCAGATCAGCACCGAGCCGGACCCCTACAAACCCTTCCGCCTGTCCCAAGGCATTCGGGTTGGAGACTTCCTCTTCATCTCGGGTCAGGCCGGCTACGATGACGACGGCCGCATCGTCGCCGGTGGCTTCCGCGCTCAAGGCGAGCAAGCCTTTGCAAACCTCGCCCGCGCCCTCGCGGCGGGCGGCTCCAACCTTAACCGGGTCGTCAAAGTAACCATTTTCCTGACGGACATGAGCCACTTTGACGAAATCGTCGAACTCCGGGGAAAGCACTTCAGCCCTCCCTACCCAGCCGACACCATCGTCGAGGTGTCCGGCCTCTACACCCCCGAGGCGATGATCGAGATCGAGACGGTGGCCCTAGCGACCGGAGACCCGTCGTGACGTTAGGCGGCATTGGCGCTGGCGTCACGGTCAGCGATCCGTTTCTCGGCCGTGCCGTCGAGATCGCCATCGTGACGCGAGACCATCGGCGCGTCATGGAAGGCCTTTGGCGCCTCGGCATCGGTCCGTGGCAGGTGCACACCTTCAGTCCGGAAAACACGGCGGACCAGACTTACCGCGGCGAGCCGAGCCCCTTCGTGCTCAAGGTGTGCTTTGCGCAAGCCGGCGACATGGTTTGGGAGCTCATGGAGCCGGTCTCCGGCCAAACCATCTTCGCGGAGTTCCTCGAACGTCATGGCGAGGGAATCCACCACATGGCCTTTGACTGCAATGGCATCGCCTTCGAACAGCGAATCGCGGAGTTCGCGCGACGCGGGTTTCCGCTCGTGCAGTCGGGCAGTTGGCTGGGTCGAAACCATTTCGCCTTTTTTGAAACCGAGCGCGCGACGACCGCCTGCTTCGAAACCTACACTTTCCCTGAGGATTGGCAGTACCCGGAGCCAGAGGAGTGGTACCCGCCTCAAGCCTGACGCTCGGGTCCAGCATGGGGCTATGATCATCAGCGCGACCGGCTACGGCCGGCGCCGCACCCCGTTGAGCGGCCTTGGCAACCACTCTCACCGCGTCCGAACGCCCCGCCCTTGACCATCACCGATGGCCGGCCACCGAAGCTTTAGCCGGCACTCACGCATCCCGCAGCACACCCATTTATGAGCACCACAGACTTTACCGACGACCGCCTGGAAACCTTTGGCCTGCATTTCACCCGTTACGCGCTCGCCGTCGTCCTGCTTGGGTTTGGAGCCTTGAAGTTCACCGCCTACGAGGCGACGGGCGTTGAGCCGCTCTTCAGCCACAGCTTCCTCTTCGCGTGGGCTCACCAACTCTTCGGCTCGCGGATCTTGTCCGACCTCATCGGCGTGACTGAGATCGTCACGGGGCTGCTCATCGCGTCGCGGAGATTTTCGCCGCTGGCCTCCGCGCTCGGCGGCGGTATGGCGGTCCTGATGTTCTGCACGACGGGCTCTTTCATGCTCACGACGCCGGGCGTGTGGGAGCCCGGCTACGGCTTCCCGTTTCCCTCGGTCGCCCTGGGGGAATTCCTCGTCAAAGACCTCGTTTACCTCGGCGTGACCGTCCTCCTCACGGGCGAGTCGCTGCGCGCGGTGCGGGCGAGGTAACTAGATGACTTTAGCAACCCTGATAGCCCTCACGCAACCACGAGCCATGCCCAAACTGCTCCACATCCAATCGTCGCCTCGCCAAGGACGCTCGGCGTCCATCGCCGTCGCAGAACATTTTATCGAGGTCTACCGCGCCAAGCACCCGGAGGACACGGTAGAGACGCTCAACGTGTGGGAGGCGGACCTTCCCGAGTTCGACGGCGAGACCATCGACGCCAAGTACGCGGTCATGCACATGAAAGGCCCCACGCCTTCCCAGAACGAAGCTTGGCAGGTGGTAACGCGCATCGTCGAGCACTTCAAGTCGGCGGACAAATACCTGTTTTCCCTGCCGATGTGGAACTACACCGTGCCCTACAAGCTCAAGCACTACCTCGACGTGCTGGTGCAGCCGGGGCTTGCGTTTACCTTCTCCCCCGAGACCGGTCCCCAGGGACTGATCACGGGCAAACCGGCGGTTGGGATCTATTCCGCCGCCCTTGCCTACGGTCCGGGCAGCGGCAACGAAAGCCTCGATACGCAGAGCACCTACCTGCGGCTAATCCTCCAGTACATCGGCTTTACAGACATCCAAGACATCCTGGTGGAGCCCACGCTCGGAGGCCCCGCTGCCAAGGACGACGCGGTTGCCGCCGCAAAGCCCATGGCGGCGGAGTTGGCCGCAACCTTCTAGGATCGGTTTACCATGCGATGAGACCCAAAGTTTCGACTCAGGCAGCAAGAGAAATCAACCGGCGATGATGGCGTGGATCTACCTGATCCTGGCCAGTGTGTTTGAGGTGGGCTTCACGACGGCGCTGAGGTTCACCGACGACTTCAAAAACGTGGCGGCGACGGCGGCCTGCGTGGCCAGCGCGCTGGCGAGCATCTTTTTCCTCGAACTGGCGGCGCGCTCGATCCCGCTGGGGACGGGCTACGCGATCTGGACCGGCGTCGGCGCCATCGGCACGGTCCTGATCGGCATGGCTTGGTTCGGGGAAGCCGCGACGCCCGTCCGGGGCGCGTTGATCCTGGGCATCGTCGCCAGCGTCATCGGCCTGAAGTTCACGTCGGGTCAGTAGCGTGGAGGAGAGATGAAAGGATCATTTATGCGGTCGACGGCACAACCCAAACCGCGGGATGCTGGCACGAGGGTTGGCACGGGTCTGCCTTGTTCCACTTCAGCATCCAAAAGTCCGCCGCGGCGCCGTCGGAAAGGTCAAGACTTATGAAGCTCTCCCGCCAAACCGGCAGACCTCCCTCCTGCTCAGAGGCGGATCGCCGTGCCCGTGGGATGGCCCGGCTTTCCGGTATGCAAAGAATCCTTCTAGTTTTCCTCGGAACCATCCTCATGACGACCCTGACAAACGCTTCCGGTGAAGAGCCGGTCTCCTACCGCACCGCCCGCGTGGGTGACCTCGACATCTTTTACCGTGAAGCCGGCCCTACCGATGCTCCTGTGCTGCTTCTATTGCACGGGCTGCCCTCGTCTTCCCGGATGTACCAGCCGTTGTTGGAATCGACGCTGAACCAGCGGTACCGCCTCATCGCGCCGGATTACCCGGGCTTCGGGCATTCCTCTTGGCCGAGCCATGAGGCCTTCGCCTACACCTTTGATCATCTCGCCCAAGTGATGCAGGACTTCGCGGAGGGGATCCACCTGGACCGTTACACTCTTTTCCTCCAAGACTACGGCGGGCCGGTCGGTCTGCGGATGGCCCTCGCCCACCCGGAAAAAGTCGAGGCCATCATCATCCAAAACGCGGTTTCGCACGAGGAAGGGTTGTCACCGCTCTGGGAGCTGCGGCGGGCTTTCTGGCGGGATCGCCAGACGCACGAAGCCGCCGTGCGCAGCAACCTGCTTTCGTTGGAGGCCGCCCGGCAGAGGCACGTGGGCACTTCCCCAAATCCCGAGCGGATCAATCCCGACACCTGGGTCGATGAACATTATTTCCTTAACCAGCCAGGGCAGGGAGAGATCCAGATGGACCTCTTTTTCGACTACCAAAACAACGTGAAGTCCTATCCGCAGTGGCAGAAATGGCTGCGCGAACGGCAGCCTGCCCTGCTCGTCCTCTGGGGTCGTTATGATCCGTCCTTCACCGTCGCTGGCGCCACGGCCTACCAACGAGACGTGCCCAACGCCGAGGTTCACCTCCTCGACGCCGGACATTTCGCCCTGGATGAGCAGCCGGAAGAAATCATCCGTTTGACGGGGGCTTTTCTGGACGGAAGGCGGCGCCGGTAACGAAAGCGGGGCGTGTGCTCCACTTCGCGACCGCGCATCAGGCAGCAGGGAGATGCTTGGCCAGGAACTCCTCGACGGCGACGGGTTTTGACCCGGTGAGCCGTTCGACCGTGGGCGTGACCAAGGCGTGGTACCCCTGCGAGGCCGCCACGTCGAACTCCACCAAGGCCTTGGCCAAGGCGGGCGGGAGACCAGCCTGCAGCAAGCCTTGGCGCAACCCCTCCGGGGGCACCTCGACGTGGGTGACGGCCTTGCCGGTCAGCTTGCCGAAGAGCGCGGCCAATTCCGCTTGGGTGACGGCGGCCGGCCCCGTGACGTCGAGGATTTCGGAATGCTGGGCTTTGGTCAACGCACCGGCGACTGCGCGGGCGCAATCCTCGCGGCTGACGTAGGCGCGGCCGCGACCGCCGGTGGCGGAAAAGAGCTGGCCGGTTTGGGTCGCCGGTCCCGCCGCCATGAGGAGCAGCTCCAGATAGAGCTGGTTGCGCAGGACCGTCCAGGTGAACGGGGCCGCAAACAGGGCCGCCTCGGTCCAGAAGTGGTCGTCGTTGAGGGAGCTTTCCGCCGTCGGGTACGGGGAGGGGGCGGAGGTGTAGACCACGTGTTGGACCCCGCCCTGGGCAGCGGCGGCGGCGGCGGCGCGGTGTTGGGTGAGGCGTTTGCCCGGCACGTCCAGCTCGGCGGTGCTGACCATCGCCATCCGTTCCACGCCGGCGAAGGCGGACCGGAGGGTTTCTGGCCGGTCGAAATCGGCTTGGCGGATTTCGACGCCTTGCGTGGCGAAGTGCGACAGCTTGTCCGGATGCCGGGAGGCGGCAACCACCCGGGTGGCCCCGAGCCGGAGCAGTTCGGTCACAATGGCGCGGCCGAGTTGGCCGCCGGCACCGGTGACAAGGATGGGGGCATGCAAAAACGGGTTCATGGGATGCGGTCTGGGGCTTGGGTCAGGCGTTTAGTTCCAAAAAGGTACCAACGTCTAAAATGATACTTATGCCCATCTTGTTGACAAGTACCCACCTGTAAGTCAGTTGCTTCCCCAAAGGTAACCAGGCGTCCTGCATGAGAGACACCCGACCTAAACCGGGCCGCGAAGACTTTCCCGACTTCGTTTCCATGAAGCGCGGGGCGGCGGGCGTTTGCCCCATGCGGGACGTGCTGGACCGCGTGGGCGACAAGTGGAGCCTGCTCGTCATCTTTTCCTTGGTCAGCCAGACCAAGCGTTTTGGGGAACTCAAAAAACAGATCGGGGACATTTCTCCCCGCGTCCTCACGCAGACCCTGCGCAACTTGGAGCAGGACGGCTTGGTCACGCGCCGGATGTTCGCCACCATCCCGCCGCGGGTGGATTACACGATCACCGACCTGGGTCGCTCGTTGGCGACGGTGATGCGGCCAGTGGTGGACTGGGCGGAGCAGAACCGGGCGCACATCCTCCGCTCCCGGCAGAAACGGGCGAAGGCCGAGGCCGTGCGGTGAGCTTGGCGTCCGACGCCGCTGAACCGGAAAATCCGTGGTAGGGCAAGAGATGTTTTACCCTACCCGCCGCCAAGCCGGAACGACGGTCGGGCGCGCTGCCGGGGTCGTTCGGGCCGTCGTCAGAGCGAGGCTCTAACCCACCGCGTCGCTCGTCGGCCTGATCCTGGGACGGCTACGCCGGACACCTTTTCCCTTCCGTCCATTTGGCCTTTGTCATTTGCCATCGGCTATGCGCGGAGCGCCCGTCGGCGGTGGCGGAGCACCGGCCCTCCCAGGTTGTGGGGGTGGCTCGCCGGGGTAAGGGGAGTGCGGGCGTCCCGCCCGTCCGGTGGCGCCGGCCACGCCGCGGCTTGTCTTTTGCCTTCGCGATCGGGCACGATGGCCGTCCCCCATGGACTATCTCACCCTGGTCAACGCGGTCCTAGAAGAAAACCGGCAGGTGCTCGCGGCGGTCAGCCCCGAAGCGGTCGATCGGTTCATCGACGAAATCCTCCAGGCAAAGTCGGTCCACCTCTATGCGATGGGGCGCATGCAGCTTTCGGTGCGCGCCTTTGCCATGCGGCTGACCCACATGGGAATCCCCACGTACGTCGTCTACGACACCACCAGCCCGCGGATCGGCCGGGGCGACCTGCTCATCGGCCATTGCGCCGTGACCAACGTGGAGCTGAACGTCGTCACCCTGGCCAAGGCCGCGGGTGCGCGGATCGCGTTGTTGACGGCGCACCCGGAGAACGAGCACGGCAAGTTGGCGGATCTCTGCGTGCGGGTGCCGGGGCAGATCTTTGGCGGCCCCGACGAAGTAAAGTCCATTCAGCCGATGGCCTCGCTGTTGGAACAGGCGCTTTTCCTGTTCACGGACATCGTGGTCATGCTGCTCATTGAGCGGAAGGGCGTCTCCGTGCAGGCGATGCAAGAGAATCACACCAACCTCGAAGGGTTGCCCCACGCGTTCGCGTAGTTTCTCCTGCTTGCTTCCGCGTCCGTCGTCATCGCCCCGGCTCGGCGTCAACGCCACCGCACCCACGCTTCGACCGGTCAGAGTTGCACCAGCCCACGTCTCACGCCCGCCGCGATGGCCTCGGTGCGGGACGTGACGTCAAGCCGATGCAGGCGTTTCTGATGCGGGTTGGGGCGCGCCGCTCGCCGCTGCCACCGGGGAGGGTGCCACGACTGCCGCGACGGGTTGGCCTCCGTCGCGGAAGTCCTTCCACCAATCGAGTAGGATGCGCGCTCGCTGACCCAGGCCAGGCAACTTGGCCAAGTAGATGGCCCGCCACATCGCCCAAGCCAACAGTCCGGAGAAGGGCCAACCGTAAACTTCCGCCACCCCCGCGTGCTGGCCCACGAGCGCCAGTTCGCCGATGGGCTGGTAAGTGAACGGACGCGCCCGTTCGCCGCAGAGGGCGGCCACAACGTTGCGCGCCACCAGGGTGCCCTCGCGCGTCGCGTTCTGCGCGGTGGGCGCGTAGGTGCCCTTGCCGCCGGGGCGGGGTAGGGCCGCGCAGTCGCCCAAGGCCCAGACGCCGGGGCGGTCGGGTACCGCCCCAGTGGCCTCCACCTCCAAGGCGCCGTGGGGGCTGTGTCGGACGCCGCCAAGGTGCGCCACCAACGGACTGGGCGCTTCCCCGCCCGACCAAATGAGCAGTCCCACCGGCAAGCGCCGATTGCCGTCGAACTCCACAAAATCCGCCCCGGCCGCCGTGATCTTGGTATGCAGGAGCACCTCCACCCCAGCCTCGCGCAGCTTGGCTTCGGCGTACGCGGCCAGCCGGGCGCTTTGCAGCTCGGGCATGAGCCGAGGGACGGGGTCGACCAGGATGGCGGTCAGCTCATCGGGATCCAGCCGCGGGCGGCGTTTGGCCTCCGTGCGCATCAGTTCGTTGACGGCGGCCATGGTCTCCACCCCGGTGTAGCCGGCACCGCCCACCACGACGGTTAGAAGCGCGCGACGCTTGGTGCGGTCCGGCTCGGCCTCTGCCTGCGCCAGCAGGGCCAGTACACGGGCGTGGACGGCCTCGGCGTCGGCCAGCCGCTTCATGGGCAGGGAATGCTCCTCCAGGCCTGGGACCCCATGGTGGTTGGCCACCGAGCCAAGGGCCAGGATCAGCTGGTCGGCTCCCAACGTCGTCGCGGGATCAGAAAATCGGGTTCCGCCATCTCCGCCGCGCCATCGTGGCGGCTGGCGTCGCGCAACGTGACGCGACGGGTTTGGAGGTCGATCGCCTCGACCCGAGCCTGGCGGAAAGTGACGCGGGCGGGCAGATCCCGGTTGGGGCTGACGATGTGCCGGGCGTCCACCACTCCGCCGGCCGCTTCGGTGAGCATGGGGGTATAGAGCAGGTACGGTTGCTCGTCCACCAGGATGATCTCGGCGGCGGCAGCCGGGTCAGTCGCGCCGTTCGCCAAAGGCAGCTGGCGGGCGAGTTCCCGGGCCACGTTGCGGCCGGCAAAACCACCACCCAGGATGACCAGGTGCCTCCCGCGAGACGCCATACCGGCGCGCTCCCGGACACGCCGGCGACGACGGGCCAGGGCGATTGCGGACGCCCCGCCGAGCAGGCCGGCAACACCGGTGATCAGGGCGATCGTGCCCATGGCGTGCACCGCGGGTCGGCGCCTGGCAGTTGGCAAGAGTGAGGCGTTGGCAAAGTTCATAACGTGGTTAACCTAAGTTTGGAAATCGCGACGGCGACGCCATCGGCCCGGTCTTAACCCACCAAGGACTTAGTTTAAAGACTGGCTCTGGGGTCAGGGACGGAGAACCGTCGGCCAAGGCCCGTGCGGCTGCTACCCAACGCAGACAACGGATTTCTCCTGACCCGTTCGCGGTCTAAAGGGGCGGCGCCGCCCGTCGGAAAGCGGGAACCCGCTGCGGTCACGTCCGCGATTGGTCGCGTGCCCCGGCCTGGGATCTCATCGGTGCATCAGGGGCCGAGCTTGGTCTTCCTGGCGGACAAGTCGGCCGCGGCGGAGGCCGGCTGGACCGTCCTGCTGATACCCTGCAGGTTGGCAGGCATGACCCAATCGGTATTTGCACGACCACCGCCGCTTTCCTAGGGTCGCATAAGGCGCACGGGGCAGCCCGCTTGTTGGGGGGGCAGCTACGCGGGGACCACCTCGGTCCGCCGTGCGGCGATCCCCATGACGGCGGACGAGCGCCATCGCAGAACGTGGCTACCGGGACCGGCTTCGGACCGCCGTTCTGAACCCGGCCCGGCCGCGAGGGGAACCATGAAAAAGAACCGTACGACGTCAGCATCCTGCGCTCGCCGCTGCGGGTGGCCGAGACCGGGTCCGTGCTGCTTTCGGGGGGTGTTTTCACGATGGACGCACCAAGCGCGTCGGCGCCTTCGCCTTGGTGAGGCTCGCGCGTCACCCGTAAAACGATTGCGGATCATCCGGCAGCTTTTGGTCCTCGGGCGTCCCACGCCGGTAGGATGTTATAGAGGGTGGGCAACCATCTTATGAACAGACCAAATGAACTTAACCGCCGGACCTTTGCGGCGCTGGGAATCACGACGCTGGCGTCAGCGGTCGCCCGACGCACCTGGGCCCAATCCGAGCCGCCGACGCCGGAAAACCTGGAGCGCGAGCTGCCGAGCCCGCGCGAGGCGCCGGGCGTGGGCGCCGACCTGCCGGAGTTGCCGCCCCCTCAGCCCGAAGGCGTCAGCGAGCGCCTCATGCCCGGTTTCCGCTCGGAAACAGTGGAGACCGCGGGCGCGGCCATCCGGGTGCTGAGCAAGGGCGAGGGGCCGCCGCTGCTCTTGATCCACGGCCACCCCGAAACCCACCTCACCTGGCACAAGGTCGCGCCCGCGCTGGCCGAGAACTATCGGGTGATCGTGCCGGACCTGCGCGGCTACGGCGACTCCAGCAAGCCCGACTACAGCCCGCAAAGCCAAGCCTACTCCTTCCGGGCGATGGCCCAGGACCTGGTCGAAGTGATGGACCATTACGGCCATAAACAGTTCATGGTCGCCGGGCACGATCGCGGCGGCCGCGTCGTGCACCGCATGATGTTGGACCACGCCGACGCCGTGCGGAAGGGGGCGGTGCTTGACGTCGCGCCGACGCTCACCATGTACGACGACACCAGCAAAACTTTCGCGACCAAATACGTCTGGTGGTTCCTGCAGATTCAGCCCGCGCCCATGCCCGAACACCTCATCAGCCTGGATCCTGGATATTACCTTCGCGACCACCTGGCGGTGCAGGGCAAAACGCCCGGCGCGGTCACGCCCGAGGCGATGTCGGAATACCTCCGTTGTTACTGCTGCCGGGGGACGATCCGCGCCGTGTGCGAAGACTACCGGGCCGCCGCCGGCATTGACCTGGAGCAAGACCGTGCCGACGACCAGGCGGGCCATAAGATCCAAGCGCCGCTCTTGGCGCTCTGGGGCGCCCAAGGGACCGTCGGTCAGCTCTGGGACGTGCTGGCCACCTGGCGGCCGAAGACGGCGTCCTCGGTCACGGGGGAGGCGCTGCCGTGCGGCCACCTCATCCCGGAGGAGCAGCCTGACCTCGTCGCCTCCCACTTCCGCCGATTCTTCACGGCGTGAGGAATTTCGGGTTCGCGCGGCCGCGGTGGATGGCTCTCTTCGTGTGGAGCCTGGTCGTGTCGCACGCCGCGCCATGGCAAGCGCGCACCGCAACCGACGGCGTCGGGGGCGGCGCGACGGAACCCCCGGACCGAGAAGGTCATCGAGGCCACGCGACCGCCCGCAAGGATCGGCCTCGGGCCACAACCGCAACGCGTCGGGCGCGCCCGCCGATTCTTTCGTTTGAAGGAATCCGCCTGGGGTCGACGGCCTCCGGCGGAACGCTTTCCATCGGTGAGAAGGGCATTGTCGTTCAGTTTCCTAACTTCGACGCGACTTGGCGAATCGGCGGACGCCGGCACCGTCGGCTCCTCCTCGCCCGGGGTTGCGTCCGCTTTCCGGGAACGCTTGGTCCGGCGCGCTTTCGTCGAGAGTTACCTCAACATTGCGGACACGGTCGAATGCGTTTTTCAGTACGACACCGCGCCGATCGACGCCGAGCCGCTGCAGGACGCCGGCATCAGCCTTCGCGGGCCGGGACCGCTGATGCTTTCTCTCGGCAATTTCAAAGAACCGATGGGCTTCGACCAGCTCACCAGCGACAACGACACCCTCTTCCTGGAGCGTGCCCTGCCGACGGCTTTGACGCCGGGCCGCAACTTCGGCGGCTTTGCGG
>CAXUNV010000024.1:0-17962 GCA_964252355.1 uncultured Chthoniobacterales bacterium
CTCGCGGAGGCCTCTTTTTTGCTCGGGGTGGATTCGGGGGCGGCGCACGTGGCCGCCGCCTTCGCCCGCCCGGAGCTGGTGGTGTTCGGGCCAACCAACCCATTCCATTGGCGTCCTCGCCAGCCGCAGGGCCGGGTGGTGCGCGCTGGCCAGCCACCCAGCGACGGGCCGGGGTCGCCCACGCAGAAAGGCCGCCCGATGAGCGAGCTGTCGACCGAAACCGTCATCCGTGCTATGCAGTTCC
The DNA here is from genome assembly GCA_964252355.1 of uncultured Chthoniobacterales bacterium. Classification (GTDB taxonomy): domain Bacteria; phylum Verrucomicrobiota; class Verrucomicrobiia; order Chthoniobacterales; family JAFAMB01; genus CAXUNV01. The sequence goes on from CAXUNV010000024.1 coordinate 245, forward strand.
TCCGCCGGAGGGCGTGACCGCCGGGGCGAACCTCGCCCGGTCCGTGACGCCAAAGCCGCCCTTCCGCCGCCCGTCATGGCCAAAGCCCGCTTCTCGCTCCGCCGAACCTGGCGCTCCGCCGTCGGACCCTACCGCGACCTTCTCCCATTCTTGCGCCCGTACCTAGGCAGGTTTGGGCTGGCCTTGCTCTTCGGGGCGTTGTTTGGGGCGGTGAGCGGCTTGTTCCCGTTGACCATGCATTACGTCAACGACCGCATCTTTCCTCACGGGCGCCATTTCGCCGACCTGAGCGGGGCCGATGGCCCGGACCTGTCGGGCGTCTTCTTCGTTTGCGCGGCCATCCCGTTCATCTTCGTCCTGCGCAGCGTCTGCGACTTCCTGAACACCTATTACATGTCGTGGGTGAGCCTGCGCGTGCTCGCCGACTTGCGGACGAAGCTCTACTCGCATCTCCTCCGGCATTCGCTCGACTTCTTCAACCGCGAACGGGCCGGTCTGCTGATCTCCCGGGTGGCCAACGACACCTTGGTCGCCCAAAACGCCCTCACCAGCATCAGCAGCGACGTCGTCAAACAACCGCTCACGATCGCCTGCGCCCTGTTCGCGCTGCTGCGGCTGGACTGGAAGTTCACCGTCTTGAGCTTGGTCCTTTTCCCCGTCTGCTTGGTCCCGATCGTCATCTATGGCAAGCGAGTCCGGAAGCAGGGGAAGAAAGAGGAGGCCAACGCCGGTTCCATGATGACGGCTTTGCAGGAAAGTTTTGCCGGCATCCGGGTCATCAAGGCGTTTGCCCGGGAAGAGCGCGAGAGCCGGAATTTCGGCAAGATCACGCACGAGCAGTTCCGCCACAGCATGAAGGTGCGCACCGCCATCGAGGTGGTCGGCCCGATGGTGGAAGCCGTGGCCGCGTGCGGCGTGGGCTTGGCGCTTTTCTACGTGTGGGCCACCCACCTTTCCGCGGCGAAGTTCCTGGCGTTGCTGGCGGGCATCTTCATGCTTTACGACCCGGTGAAGAAACTTAGCCGGATCCACCTCACGATGCAGAAGTGCTTCACCGCCACGACCAACATCTTCGACATCATGGGTCGCGAACCGACCATTCAGGATGCCGCCGACGCCGTCGAGCTCACGAGAAGCCACGGCGACCTTTTGCTGGAAAACGTCACCTTCGCCTACCGGCCCGAGTTGCCGCCCGCCGTGCGCGACCTTCACCTGCACATCGCCCCGGGTAAGTACTACGCTTTGGTCGGATCCAGCGGCGCCGGCAAAAGCACGATCCTTTCGTTGCTGCTGCGGTTCTACGATCCGCAGGCCGGCGTGGTCCGCCTGGATGGGCGCGACGTCCGCACGATCCGCCAACACTCACTGCGGGAGCAGATCGGCGTGGTGACTCAAGAGACGTTCCTGTTTCACGACACCATCGCCAACAACATTCGCTACGGGCGTTTGGGCGCCAGCGAGGCGGAAGTGATCGAAGCGGCCAAACAAGCCTACGCCCATGACTTCATCCTCGCGCAACCGAACGGGTACGAGACCGTCATCGGCGACAAGGGTTGCCTCCTCTCGGGCGGGCAACAGCAGCGGTTGTCGATCGCGCGGGCGCTGCTTAAAAATGCGCCCGTCCTTTTGTTGGATGAAGCGATGTCAGCGCTCGATTCCGAGGCGGAACGCGAGATTCAAGCCGCTTTTGAACGGCTCGCGGCCGGCCGCACGACCATCGCGATCGCGCACCGGCTCTCCACCGTGTTGAAAGCTGACAAGATCGTGGTTATGCACAACGGCGCGGTGCACGACATTGGCACTCACCGGGAGTTGCTGGGCACTTCGGCGCTCTACCGGCGTTTGTACGAGTTGCAGTTCAACGTGCAAACGGAGGAGTTGGCCGGAGTGGCTTAGAGCGAGGGGTACCGAGCGGGCGGGAGCGCGGAACGATGGGGCTGGATCCATGGGTGACCCGGTGGGGCGAAGACCCGGCCCGCAGGGGCGGGCCGCGGCCCTGGAAAATGGTCGCGGGGCGGTCTGAGCCGGGCCGCAACTCATGCCTGCACGCCATCGAGGTCCTTTGTGGCACGACTCAGACCGCCCGGCAGGGATCCTGTCCCGATGGCAGCTGCCCGTTGCCGGCCGGGGGTGAACGCCCCACCGGGTCACCCACAAATTCCCGCTCGGCCCCTTAAGCCCTACCCCTCGTGTTCGTGACCGTGGTGGGCTTGGGCGCGCCGCGCTTCACGCGCCTGCTGCAGCCCGTTCCACTTTTGCGCCTGTTCCGGAGTGAGCACCTTGGCGATCTGGGCGTGCAAGCGAGCCTGCTGCACCGAGAAATCGGTCAGGGCGGTGGCCAACTGCGCCGACTTCGACCGCACCGTCGCCTCGTCGCTTGGATTCTCGCGGATCGCATCCGCCACCGCGAGGCGCGCGTCGCGCATCGCCTGCATGGAGAGGCGCACCGCCGGTCTGGCAGCCGTGAAAATCTCCTGCACCTGCTGCTGCTGGGCAGCCGTCAGATCCAGTTGAGCCATGTCCGCCTTGAGCCCCCACGCGTGTCGCGCGGGCGCCGGCGTGGCATTCTCATCGCTCAGGGCCCAACCCGTCGCCGCCGTCATGGCCGCGAGGGTTACCATCAAAGCCGTCTTCTTCATATCCGCCCTGACGCACGCCGCGCGCCCTGGTTACAGCGGACGGCGGGAACGCGAGGACCGGCGGGCGCGAGACCTCCCAAAACCCTCAATCGCCAGAGATGCGTCGGAGCAGGTGGGCGTGACGCCGCGCCCGAAAGTCGTCCAAGCGGGATTTCTGCTCAGCGGGCAGGCGGTTGGCGATGTCGGCCAGCATCCCGTCAATGAGTCGATCACCCTCCAGGATCGCTTGGCGCCGCCTCTCGCGCAGCGTCGTGAACATGGCGGAGATCTGCGGTTGGGCCTCCTTGACCTGCTCGGCGGAGAGGCCACCCTCCTTTTGGAGCCGGTCGAGGAAGCGCGCCTCTAGCCGGGCCCCCCGATGCTGCTGCCCGGCCCGGTCTGGACCGTTGACGACCCATCCTGCCGCACCGCCGCACAATGCGCCAATGAGGAAGACCGCGGCAAACGCCGCGGCTAATCTCCCGCGATATCCCATACCGAGCCGGGCACCTCTTCGCTGGGATCATCGCCGGTCCGGTCGGCCACGCCATAACCCCACCCAACCACCGCAGCCAAGAGGAGCAGCGCAGCCACCAGCGACGCCGCCGACGTTTGGCCGGCCGCGCGGCCCTGTGCGCGTTGGCGCAGATGACCCTGCCACACCGCCTCGGCGAACCCGGCGGGCATGGCATCGGCAGGTTCAGCACCGGCCCCGCGGGCGCGCGCAAACCAAGCGTCCAAATCGGATTCGTTCATCGCTCCATCCGCTGCACCAAGTCCAACAACTTTCGACGGGCGCGAAACGCCGTCACCTTCACTTTGGACGCCGTCCACCCCGTGAGGTTACTAATCTCCGCTACCGACTTCTCTTCAAGGTACATCAATTGCACGGCTAATCGTTCGTCCGGCTTCAACTTCGTCAAGACTTTGTCCAACAGATCCCGCAGTTCTTCCGGTGAGCGGTCCGGGGGCGGCGTGGCACCTTCGCGCAGGTTCTCAAGGACGGCCTGCTGTTCCTCGGTGAAATCGGCAAACCGCAGTTCCGGCCGGTTCTTCTGCTTCCGGAGGTGATCGATGCAGACGTTGACGGCGATCCTTGAGACCCAATGTTCGAACGGCATATCCGCCCGGAACTGCGCCAGCCGTGAGAACACGCGCAGGAACACTTCCTGACACATGTCCTCTTCGGCCTCACGCCGCGGCAGGTGGTTCCGGACGATCCGCAAAACGGACGGGTAAAGGTGGGCAACGAGCGTGCGGGCGGCTGCGGGGTCGCCGCGACGGATTTGCCTCAGGAGATCAGCAATGCCTTCGCTCGACATGGCGCCAAAGGGGGTTCCCGTCGGCGATGACCCACCGTCCGCCGCACCCGCCGCCGCTCTTGTGTCTCGAGGAGTCCAGTTACGCCTTCAGACGTTTCTCCTCGGCATCGTAGACGTCGAAGAAGTAATCGACGTGCGGGAGAAGCGCCGCCGGGACGTTTTGCGGAATGTATTCCTCCATGAATTCCTGGAGTTCATCGGGGAGTTCCGAAATGCGTTTGTAACGCAGATCGTTGTTCCAACGAATGACTTCGACCCGGGACCGCGCCTTGGCATGTTCCGCGACCCACGCGCCGACTTCTTCGTCACTGGCGCCAGTGGCCACGAACGCTTTGAAGTCCTCGCCATCGATGCCGGCAAAGCCGAGGAACATGTTGTCCAAGGGGCAGTTGAAGTGGTATTCGCCGACGGTCCCGTTCAGTTCGGCGCGGCATTTGTCCAGGGCGCGCGCAGCCAGCACGTAGCCGCCGATGGTCGCCCGCGGGCTCCTCGGGTAATCTTTGGTGAGATCTTTGGCGAACTTCGCCACTTTGGTTGGGTCAGGGCTCATACGGTGAGCACTCCTCATCCAGACGGACCGCGGGCGCAAACGTGGCCCCAGTTGCCCGAAGCTAGGAACCGCGCCATAGGTGACATCGGGGTTTGTCGGGATTACTGGGCCATGTCCTTGTCTCCCCTCTGCATATGACACGGCGCACATACGTTTGGATCCGCGTTTTCCTGGCGGTGTTGGTGACAGGACCAAGCGTGGCCCGTGCCCAGGTGCAAGACGGCCGGCAACTCACCAGGGTTGACTTAGTGACCGACGTCGGCTCCCTGCGTCCGGGGCAATCGTTTCGCGTGGGGATCCGGTACCAAATGGCCCCGGGCTGGCACATCTACTGGAAGTACTCAGGCGATGCGGGTCTGCCTACCAAAGTGGACTGGCAACTGCCGCCCGGGTTTGTGGTGGGGGATCTGCATTGGCCATTGCCGGTCCGCGACCGCGAACCGGGCGAGTTGGAGGTTTTTGCCTACCCGGGCGAGGTGCTGCTTTACTCGGATGCGAAGGCGCCCGCCCAATTGCCGCCGGGGCCGGTCCGACTGGCCGCACATTCCGAGTGGTTGGTCTGTGAACGCTCCTGCGTTCCTGGCAGTGCCGATCTGGGCGCCGATTTACCGGTCGGGGAGGGGAGTCCGGGACCAAACGCGCCACTGTTTGCGGCGGCGGTCGCCGCCACCCCGGGTGCGTTGCCGACGGACCTTAAGCCGATCTTCTCCCGCCAGGGTAGGGCGTTAACGGTCACGGTGGAAGGTTTGGGCGCCGGTGAACCCGTCGACTTTTATCCCGTGCCGCCGGCCGAGACGGAGCTTGGCCACGGCGCGACCTCCGGACGGACCATTTCGTTCGAGGTGCTGGGCGAGGGGAGCCGGTTGGACGCCGTGCCCGGCGTGTTGGTGGTAGGGGCGGGTGCAGGTCGTCGCGCCTACGACGTCACGGCGGCAGCGGCCGGCGCGGCCACGACGGCGGGGGACGGCGCGGAAACAGGGTCGGTGACGCCGGTCCAGGCGCCGCCCGCGAACCCTTGGGCAGGTCTGCTCCAGGCTTTGGCTTTCGGCTTTCTCGGCGGCATCATCCTGAACGCCATGCCGTGCGTGTTGCCGGTGATTTCCCTGAAGGTGTTTGGCTTCGTTTCCGAGGCCGGTGAGGAGCGCGACAAGGTGATCAAGCTTGCTTTGGCGTTCGTCGCCGGAATCCTCTCCTGCTTTCTGGCCTTGGCGGTCGCGGTTTGCCTCTTGCGTGGCGCCGGCGCGCAAGTCGGGTGGGGATTTCAGTTTCAGGATTACCGGTTCGTCTTTGTGACCGCGCTCCTGGTGTTTATTTTTGCCCTTAACCTGTTCGGGGTCTTCGAGTTTACGGTGTCGGCACGGGGCACGGCAGGTCTGGCCAAGCTCGCCGCAGGTCAGGGTTACGGGTCCGCCTTCTTCCAAGGCGTCTTTGCGACCGTCTTGGCGACGCCTTGCACCGCCCCGTTCCTGGGGACGGCTTCGGCGTTCGCCTTCACCCAAGGCCCGCCCCTTTTGACGCTCGTGTTTCTGGCCATTGGCTTAGGCCTGGCCTCGCCGTACCTCCTGCTGGCCGCCAACCCGCGCCTGATCCGGTGGTTGCCGAAGCCGGGGTCGTGGATGGTGCACCTGAAGCAGTTTTTTGGCTTCCTGCTGTTGGGTACTTTGCTCTGGGTGGTGTGGGTCGCCGGACAACTCCGGGGTGTGGACGGGGTGGTCACCCTTTTGGCAGCCTTGCTGGTGCTGGCCTTGCTCGCGTGGATCAAGGGTCGTTTTTGGACGCCGGTATCGACGGTGCGCACCCGTCTCTGGGCGGCGGCGGCCATGCTTTTGACGTTGCTCACCTCCGGGTGGGCGTACCAGACCGTCACGACGCCGAGCCGCTTGTCGTGGAACGCGTTCAGCCCGCAAGCTTTGGCTGACGCCCGCGCCAGTGGCCGGCCCGTGTTCGTCGATTTCACGGCCGACTGGTGCATCACTTGCAAGGCCAATGAGCGGTTCGCCATCGACACGCCCCCGGTCCGCAACGCGTTCAGCCGCCGCAACGTGGTGACCTTGCGCGCGGACTGGACCCACGGCGACGAGGCGATCACCAAGCTGCTGCGGGAACACGGCCGTGCCGGAGTGCCGATGTACCTCTACTTCCCTGCGGGTACCGCGCAGCCGCCGATCGTCTTGCCAGAACTGATCTCCTCGCAGACCGTGCTTGACGCGCTCGCGAGGGGATGATCGCTCTCCTTGCCAGCCCGCCGTTCCGTTCTAACCCAAAACCCGCCACCGACCATGAAACGCACCCTGCTGACCGTCACCCTGGCTCTAGGCCTCCTTTCCGCGGCGCGCGCCGATGTGTCCGTCGGATCGCCCGCGCCCGATTTCGCTTTGCCGGACACGACCGGACAAACGCGCCACCTTTCCGATTACCGCGGCAAAGTCGTCGTGCTGGAGTGGTACAACCCGGATTGCCCGTTCGTCGGCAAACATTACAAAAGCGGCAACATGCAACAGCTGCAACGGGAGTACACCGCACGAGGTGTGGTGTGGCTGAGCGTGGATTCTTCGGCGCCTGGCGAACAAGGGAACTACCCGGCGGAAAAATTGAACGCAATCGCCTCTAAGGTGGGCGCCGCCCGGACCGCGCTGCTACTCGACCCTGAAGGCAACGTCGGCCACACCTACGGTGCGAAAACCACGCCGGACATGTACGTGGTCGATCCCAAGGGTAAGCTCGTCTACCGGGGCGCCATCGACGACAAACGCAGCACGAACGAGGCGGACGTGAAGACCGCGACCAATTACGTGCGCCAGGCGTTGGACGCGGTGATGGTGGGCAAGCCCGTGGCGACGCAGAGCACCCAGCCCTACGGCTGCACGGTGAAGTACGCGTCGGGGTCGTAGGTAGGCCTTGACCCTGCAAGCCGAGCCGCTGCCCACGCCGTGGTCAAAACCCCTCAGGTCCGGGCGGACGAGGTGCACCACCTTCTGCCGCAAGTCGCGGTCTGGAATGCGTACGATCCGGCGTGCCGAACGGATCTCGCCAGCACCCTCTACCGGACGGAGGCAGGCCAGCTCTTCTTGGTGGATCCGGTGGGGTTGGCACCCGCGGCGTTTGACGAGCTGGAGGGTTGGGGCGAACCCGCCGCGGTTCTCCTTACCAACGGCAACCACGACCGCGCCAGCCTTTGGTGGGCGCAGCGGTGGAAAGTGCCGCGCTTGAGTCACCCGGATGCCTTTGGTGAGCTTGCCAAGGCACCTGACAGCCCGTTGGCCGACGGTGACCTGCTGGGGAACGAACTGCGGGTCATCGCCCTGCCCGGGGCGGGGGCGGGCGAAGTGGCGCTTTTTCACCTCCCGACCGGCACGCTGACGTTCGGCGATGCCGTGGTCAACCTGCCTGGGCACGAATGTGCGCCGCTGCCCGCAAAGTACTGCACCGATCCGCGGCAGGCGCGCGCTTCTTTAAGGAAGCTGGCGGGCTTGGACGTCCGCCAGATGACCTTCGCGCACGGCTGGCCGGTGGTTGACGCGGCTGCGATCCGGCTCCGGGACCTCTTTTCAACGGCTGGCAGCTAGGGGAGGCGGCAGGTCGCGTCACCGGACGGTCCAGTGCTCCCGACCCTTGATTGCAGACGGGGGTGGCTGTGCTAACCTGAGCGGTCCCTTCGTATATGGCTCAACCAGATCCCAGGTCCCCAAAGGACAGAAATAATCGGAATTTCGGGCACGACAACAACTTTAATTGGCGGGGGCTGCTGCTTTTTGCCTGCGCCATCGCGCTGTTGGGCGGTTTCCTGTTTTCCCGGAACGGCAACTACGGAAACGTCGAAGAAATTCCGTACACCACCTTTCAACGTTACCTGCAGGAAGGTCGCGTCAGCCATGATGAACCGCTGCAGCTGGTCGTCACGGAGGGTCGGACTACCCAAGCTTTGCGCGGCGCTTACGACCGCAGCCGCAAACCGACGGGAACGAACGGCGCCGACCATTTCAAGACGACGATCTTTATCGAGTACAACAAAGACCTGAAGTCGGAGCTCGAGAGCAAAGGCTACCAAGTCGACATCCGGGCCGACTCGGACGTGATGGTGTCGGCCATCCTCCAGTTTGCCCCGATCGCCATCTTTTTCCTCATCCTTTACTTCTTCTTTCGTCAGCAGATCCGGAACGCGGGCAAAGGCGCCCTGAGTTTTGGGAAGAGTAAGGCGCGCATGCTCGCGCGAGACCGCAACCGGGTGACGTTCAAGGACGTGGCGGGCGTGGAGGAAGCCAAGGAAGAAGTCCAAGAGATCGTCGATTTCCTCAAGGATCCCAAAAAGTTCCAAAAGCTGGGCGGGCGCATTCCCAAAGGCGTGTTGATGGTCGGACCGCCGGGAACCGGCAAGACCTTGTTGGCGCGCGCCATCGCGGGGGAGGCGGACGTGCCGTTTTTCAGCATCAGCGGCTCGGACTTTGTGGAGATGTTCGTCGGCGTGGGTGCGTCCCGCGTACGCGACATGTTTGAACAGGGTAAAAAGTCGGCGCCCTGCATCATCTTCATCGACGAGATCGACGCGGTCGGCCGGCACCGTGGTCACGGGTTGGGCGGCGGCCACGACGAGCGCGAACAGACCTTGAACGCGTTGCTCGTGGAGATGGACGGTTTCGACACGCAGGAGGGCGTGATCATCATCGCGGCTACCAACCGTCCCGACGTGTTGGATCCGGCGCTGCTCCGGCCGGGTCGGTTTGACCGGCAGATCACGGTCAACTTGCCTGACATCAAAGGCCGTGAGGAAGTGCTGCGCGTGCATTCCAAGCGGGTGAAGCTCGCCGAAGGGGTGGATTTGGCGGTGGTGGCGCGCGGTACGCCGGGTTACTCGGGGGCCGAACTCGCCAACGTGATCAACGAAGCGGCGCTGCTGGCTGCCCGCCGGGGCCTCAAGGCCATCACCATGGCGGAGCTCGAGGAAGCGCGCGACAAGGTTCGCTGGGGCAAGGAGAGACGCAGCTTGGCCATTAGCGAGAAGGAAAAGGAGAACACGGCGTACCACGAAGCAGGTCACGCCATGCTCTGCGAGGTGCTGGAATACACCGATCCTTTGCACAAGGTCACCATCATCCCGCGCGGCCCGTCATTGGGTTCGACCATGTACCTGCCGACGGAGGACAAGTACACGAACCGGAAGAACGAGCTTTTGGATCGCTTGGTGGTGATCATGGGTGGGCGCGTGGCGGAGGAGATCATTTTTGGCGACGTCACGAACGGCGCATCCGGGGACATCCGGATGGCCACGGGCATCGCCCGCAAAATGGTTTGCGAATGGGGCATGAGTGAACGCTTGGGGATGGTGGAGTACGGCGAGCACGAAGATTACGTGTTCCTCGGCCGCGACATCTCCCGCTCGCGCGCCTACAGCGAAGCGACGGCCCAAGAGATTGATCGTGAGGTGAAGCGGCTGTGCGACGACTCGTACCAGCGCGCGATGAAGATCATCACGCAGCGTAAGGACACGTTGGTGGCGATCGCCAAGGCCTTGCTGGAATACGAGACCCTGGACGGCTCGCAAATCCGCGAGATCTTGAACAACGGGCGTTTGCTGAATCCGCCTCCACCCATCTCGCCGATCCGGCGCGACTTGCGGCCGGAAGAGCGGCGGGAGCAGGAAGGGCTGGGTGGCCTGACGGAAGCGCCGGTCTAACGCGGGGCCTGACTTTTTGGTTGTCGGACGGGCGGCAGGCAACTGCCGCCCGTTTTTTCTCTTCCAGGTTGCGCGCTGCGCGTTACGGGGTTGGAGGTGGGGCGGGACCCGCGCGCGACCCGGTGGGACGAACACCCGGCCCGCCCGCGCAGGCCGCTCTCCTTGGTTCCACCTTGGCGGCGGGTAAGGCAAGACGCCTCTTGCCCTACCAACCTTTGGTGGTAACGGCTCCCTCGGAACGCGGAACGCGGAGCCCACCACGGCACTCCCGCCGCCTTCATTGACGCCACCCCCCCTTCGCGTTAACGAAGAGGCAACATGACGCGAATAGGGATCAACGGCTTTGGGCGCATCGGGCGTTTGGTGTTCCGGGCGATGGTGGAGCAAGGCCTGCTCGGCCACGAGGTCGAAGTGGCGGCCCTGAACGACCTCGTTCCGGCCGACAACCTGGCCTACCTGTTGAAATACGATTCCACGCAGGGGCGTTTCACCGGCGAGGTCAGCAGTGAAAAGTCGAGCCCGGACCTGGAAGAAGACGACACGTTGGTGGTCAACGGGCACCGCATCCGCTGCTTGGCCGTGAAAGAAGGTCCGGCAGCCTTGCCCTGGGGCAAGCTGGGTTGCGACGTCGTCATCGAATCCACCGGCCTGTTCACCTCGGCAGATAAGGCGAAGGGCCATTTGGAGGCGGGCGCTAAAAAAGTGATCATTTCCGCGCCGGCGAAAGGCGAGGACATCACCGTCTGCATGGGCGTCAACCACGAGAAGTACAACCCGCGGGAGCACCGCATCATTTCGAACGCGAGCTGCACCACCAACTGCTTGGCACCGGTCGTCTACGTGTTGCTGAGGGAAGGGTTTGGCATCGAGGAAGGGTTGATGACCACCATCCACAGCTACACGGCGACCCAAAAGACGGTGGACGGACCGTCGCGAAAGGACTGGAAAGGTGGTCGGGCGGCGGCGATCAACATCATCCCGTCGACCACGGGCGCAGCCAAGGCGGTCGGACTCGTCTGTCCGGAAGTGAAAGGCAAACTCACCGGGATGTCCTTCCGGGTGCCAACGCCGACGGTCTCCGTCGTGGACCTGACCGTCCGGACGACGAAGGAGACGAGCTACCAAGAAATCAGCGCCAAGATGCACGAGGCCAGTCAGACTTACCTCAAAGGCATCCTGGCCCACACTTCGGATGAGGTGGTTTCGACGGACTTCATCCACGACGGCCACTCGAGCATCTTTGACGCGGGTTCCGGGATCGAACTCAACCCGCGGTTCTTTAAACTGGTCAGCTGGTACGACAACGAGTGGGGCTACTCCAACCGCTGCGTCGACCTGCTGAAACACATCTTGCGGTAGCCTCCCCCGCGGCCATGGCCAAACTATCGGTTCGCGACCTGGAGGTTTCGGGCCGGCGCGCGCTGGTGCGCGTCGATTTCAACGTGCCTGTCGAGACCGTCGACGGCACGACGCGCATCACGGATGACACCCGCATCCAAGAAAGCCTGCCCACCATCCGGTTGCTGCAGGAAAAAGGCGCGCGCACGGTGTTGCTCGCCCACTTCGGCCGGCCGAAAGGCGAGCGCAACCTCAAGTACTCGCTTCGGCCCGTGGCAGAACATCTGCGAGGGTTGTTGGGGGGGTCTGTCGAGTTCTGTCCGGAAGTCGTCGGTCCGGCGGCGGAGGCGGCCAGCGCGGCCGTGCCGCTTGGTGGGGTGCTCTTGGCGGAGAACGTGCGGTTCTACAAGGAGGAAGAGGCGAACGACGACGCCTTCGCCCAAGCGCTGGCGCGCTTGGGAGACGTCTACGTCAACGACGCGTTCGGCGCCGCCCACCGGGCTCACGCCAGCACCGCCGGGGTGGCCAAACACCTGCCGCAAGCCGCCATGGGCTTGTTGATGGAACGCGAACTGAAGTACCTCTCGGAAGAACTTCACGAGCCGGCCCGGCCATTTCTGGTGATCTTGGGCGGAGCCAAAGTTTCCGACAAGATCGGGGTGATCCGCGCCCTCATGGAGCGGGCAGACGTTTTTCTCATCGGTGGGGCGATGGCGTACACTTTCTATCGCGCGCTGGGCATCCCGACCGGGGCCAGTCGCGTGGAAGCCGACAAAGTTCCGTTGGCGGCAGAGCTTCTCGCGTTGGCGAAGACTCGCGGCATCCGCTTTTTGCTGCCCGTCGATAACATCGAAACCCAGGAGTTCAAGGCGGGTGCGACCACCCGGCCAACGCCTTTGCTGTCGCCAGACCGGGGCATCTCGGAAGGTTGGGAGGCGGTCGACATCGGACCGGAAACCGTGCGGCGTTACCGCGAGGAGATCGCGAAGGCCAAGACGATCCTTTGGAACGGCCCCGTCGGCGTGTTCGAAATCCCCGAGTTCAGCCACGGGACGCGTGCCTTGGCCGAAGCGGTGGCCGGGGCGGACGCCCTGACCATCATCGGCGGCGGCGACTCCGTGACGGCGGTCAAGCAGTTTGGGTTGGCTGAGCGCATGACGTTTATCTCCACGGGTGGGGGCGCCTCGCTCGAACTGCTCGAGGGTAAAGAACTTCCCGGGGTGGCGGCCCTCACGGAGCGCTGACGACCTATGCGCAAGAAGCTCCTGGCCGCCAATTGGAAGATGAACCTGACGCACCACGAGGCGGAAGACTACTTCGTGGCGTTGACCAAAGACTTGGGGGAGGTGAACGACGTCGAGGTCGTGCTCATCCCGCCGTTCACGGCCTTGCCCGCCCTGGCCGCGCGTTCCGAAAAGGCGCCTTCCGTGCGGCTGGGCGCGCAGAACCTGCACTGGGAGCCGCACGGCGCGTTCACCGGGGAAATCTGCGCGGGCATGCTGCGGGCGTTGTACGTCAAGTACGTCGTGGTGGGACACAGCGAGCGCCGCCGCTTGTTTCACGAGTCGGACGCCGAAGTTAACCGGAAAGCCCGGGCGGCGTTGGAGGCCGGTCTGCGGCCGATTTTGTGCGTCGGGGAAACCTCCGAACAGCGCCAAAACGGCGAGGTGGAACGGGTTTTGGATGGGCAGATGCACGAAGGCCTACGCGGGATCGGTTCGAAGGACCTGAACGAAGTCGTCATTGCTTACGAGCCGATTTGGGCAATCGGCACGGGGCAGACGGCGACCGCGGACGCGGCGCAGGCGGTCCACCGCTCCCTGCGCGCAATCCTGGCTGACTTAAGCGACGGCCCGACCGCGGAGCGGGTACGCATCATCTACGGCGGGAGCGTCAAACCGGAGAACACGCAAGACCTGATGCGCGAGCCGGACATCGACGGCGCGTTGGTTGGAGGCGCGAGCCTGGACCCCCGCTCGTTTGCGCAAATCGTCCGCAACACGGAAGCAGCCTTGGCGGCCTGACCGCCCCTGCTGCGGTTCAGACGGGTGGCGCACACCGGCGTGGAGAAGATGCGCCCATCCTATTGTCAGGCCGTGCGGTCGGGAAACCTCCACCCCGTGCACACGGCTTATCACGACACGGCCTACGGCTTTCCGCTGCGTGAAGACGCACAGCTTTTTGGCAGATTGCTCTTGGAGATCAATCAAGCCGGGCTTTCCTGGGAGCTGATCCTGAAAAGGCAGGGGAGTTTTTGCTCGGCTTACGCAGGTTTTGATCCCGTGCGGGTCGCCGCTTTCGGGGAAGAAGAAGTGGCTCGGTTGCTGGCCGACCCAGGCGTGATCCGCAACCGGCGCAAGATCCTGGCGGCCATCGAGAACGCGCGGCGCGTGGTGGTCCTCACGGGAGCGCACGGCTCGTTTGCGGCGTGGTTGGACCGGCATCACCCGCGTCCCTTGGCCGGGTGGATCAAGGTCTTCCGGGAGGCATTCGTGTTCACCGGTGGCGAAATCGTCAACGAATTCCTCCTGAGCACCGGTTACTTGCCCGGCGCTCACGATTCGGATTGTCCGGTCATGCGTGCGATCCTCCGGGAACACCCACCTTGGACGCGGGCGTCCGAACCCGGCAGCAATGGTTGAGTTTTCGACCCGAAAGCCGCCCCCCCGCCGGCACGGACGCCGCATTCGGGGCGGTTGGTATTATCCTACGACTGTTTTTTCTCGCCCTCTTTGTCGGGTGCTTTGATCGTCACCGGCAAGCCGTCCGCGAACCCGTCTCCGGGGTTGACCACCACGCGGTCGTCCGGCTTCAAACCGTCGCCGATCTCCAATTTGCTGCCCAAATCGCGCCGGATCTTAACTTTTCGGATCTCGATCTTGTTGTCAGCATTCACCACGGCCACGGCGGCGCCTTCCGCACGGAAAAGCAACGTGTTGGCAGGCACGGTGAAGACGTTGCTGTTGTTGTCCGTCCGGAGGTGGACTTGGGTGTACGCCCCGGGGAAGAGTTCGCCGGTCTCGTTGGGCACTTGGATCTCGGTGAGCAAGGTGCGGCTGACGGGATCAATCGCACCTGACGTCCGGACGACCTTTCCGCCGAATGTCCGGTCGGGAAACGAGTTGAAGGCCAAGTCGGCCGTGCCGCCTTCCCGGACGAAACGCGCCATGCTCTCCGGCACGTTCACATACACGCGTAAGGGCGCGATCTGCGCGACGGTGAAGAGCGGATTACCCGACCCGGAATTGATCAAAGCCCCGATGTCGGTGTTGCGGGATGTGACGATGCCATCGAACGGAGCGCGCAACTGCTTGAAGTTTTCCAGCGCCTCCAGTCTGCGGACGTTCGCGTCGTCCGCGTTGAACGTGGCTTCCTTGACTCGGTAGTCGCCCGCTTGATTGTCGAAGTCCTGCGAAGAGATGACCTTGTTCTTGAGCAGGTCCTGATAACGATTGTAGGTCGTATGGGAGAGGTCCAAAGAGGCCTGAGCCTCCTTCAACTGCGCCTTAGCCTGCGCGAGCTGCTGGTCCACTTCGGGAGTGTCAATGTCGCCCAGGACATCCCCATTTTTGACCTTTGCACCAATGTCAAAGTACCATTTCCTCAAGTAACCGTTGGTTTGCGCGTAGATCGGTGCCTGCGTGTACGCTTGGGTTTGGCCAGGCAGGTCAAGCTGGACCGAGGTCGGCGCGCGCTCCGGGCTGGTCACGCTAACGACCACGGCGGCAGCTTGGTTGGCCACCTGCTGAGTCTGCTGCGTGGTGCGCGACCGGTTCGTGACTCCGAAAAAGGCCAGCGCGCCCAACGCGGCTGCGGCGATGACGATCGCCAGGATGATGGGGCCCGCGCGCAGCTTGCGCTCCTTGCGCTCCGGCGGTGCGCCACTCGCGGCCTCCTGCCCGCCTTTCTGGCCTCGCGATTCGTCCGGAGATTTTGCCTCTGCGCCGTCGCGTGCTTGGCTGCCCGGAGGCGTGGGCGTGGACTTCTCCCGCGCTTGGTCGGAAGCAGGCGGCGCGGCGTCTCGTTTCTCTTTGGAAACGGCGGTTCTATCGCTCATATCTGCAAGGTCCCTACCTATGTCTATGCCTTAGCCGGTTTCGGAGAAGCTTCAGACGGCTGCTCGGCCTTACCCTCGCCTTTGCCTGCGCGCTTGCGGACCAACATGAAGACCGTCGGCACGAAGAAGAGGGTGGCGATGGTGGCGAAGAGCAGGCCGCCGATCACGGCCCGGCCCAAAGGCGCGTTCTGCTCGCCGCCTTCGCCCAAGCCGAGGGCCATCGGCACCATGCCGATGATCATGGCCGACGCGGTCATCAACACCGGCCGGATCCGGACGTAGCCCGCTTGCAGCGCGGCGTGGTAAGAATCGCCGAGTTCCTGGAGTTGTTCATTGGCGAACGTCACGACCAAAACGCTGTTGGCCGTCGCCACGCCCATGCACATGATCGCGCCCATCAACGCCGGCACGGACTCCGTCGTGTTGGTGATGAAAAGCATCCAAAGGATCCCCGCCAGCGCGCACGGCAGCGCCGTGATGATGATGAGCGGCTCGCTCCACGACTGGAAGTTCACCACCATCAGCAAGTAAACCAAGAGTAGCGAGAAACCGAGGCCGTAATAGAGGCCCGTGAAGGAAGCCCGCATGGTCTGAAATTGACCGCGCAAAATCAGCTCGCTCCCTTTCGGCAGGTCCTTGCGCGACGCATCGGCTATTTTCTGGATTTGGCCCCCGACGTACCCCAGATCTTTGCCGTAGGCGTTGCCGTAGATGTTGATCACCGGCCGGATCTGGTATCGGTCCATCACCGCGCTGGTCTGGCTGCGGGTGATGTTGGCCACGTTGGCCAGGATTTGCACCGTCACGTTGTTGCCGCCGAGGATGGGCAGGTTACGCAAGGCATCCAACGAATCCAACGCGTACTGGGGCGCCTGCGCGTTCACTTGGTAGCTCACCCCGTTTTTCGGATCGACCCAAAAATTCGGGGCGACCTGCTGGGAGCCGCTCAATGCCCCGAGCACGCTGTTGGCCACCTGACTTTGCGTCAGGCCGAGCAGGGCCGCCTTCGTTCGGTCAACCGTGATGTCGAGCCGCGGCACGTCGGAAGGTTCTTGGATCCGCAGGTCCACCGCGCCAGCCACGTGGCGGAGCTTGGCCAGCAGATTGTTGGCAAACGCGCTGTTGGCCGCCCGGTTGGCCCCGATCACCTGGATGTCCAGAGGCGAGGGCAGCCCAAAGTTCAAGATCTGGGCGACGATGTCCGCCGGCGGATACCAAAACGAGACGTCGGGGAAATCGCGCTGCATCCGCTCACGGATCCGCTCCGTGAACCGGTCGGTTGGGTCGTGCTTGGCGTTGAGCGAGACCAGGATGTCGCCATCGGCCGCGCTCATCGTGCCGGTCGTGTTGTATGAGAGGTTGATGCCGCTGTACGGGATGCCGAGGTTGTCGATGATGCCCTCCAATTGCGCAGCCGGGATGATTTCGCGGATGAGGTTTTCGATCGACTCGACACTCCGCGCCGTTTCCTCGATGCGGGTGCCCGCCTTCATGCGGATATGCAGGTCAAACCGACCAGCGTCCACCGAGGGGAAAAAGTTCTGGCCCAGCAACGGGTAGAGGAACGCCGTGCCGGCGACCAACACCGCGACCAAGCCAAGCATCTTGAAGGGGTTGCGCAAGCAGACGCCAAGCAGGTCTCGGTAACTCTCACGCAAATTCCCGAAACCACGCTCAAAACCGCGCTGGATCCAGCCGCACAGGGCCAGGAACGGACGGAAGACCACCCCGACGACGGCCAAAGCGTGAAAGGCGCGCCGCAGAAGCCCAGGCCTGGTCGCTGGCCGGCCTTTGGCAGCCTCGCCCTCGCCTTTTTCTTTCCCATGCTCGCCGTGCCGCATGAGGTACATCGCCAAGGTCGGCACGAGCGTGCGCGAAAGGATGTAGGAAGCCAGCATCGCGAAGATGACGGATTCAGCCAGCGGGATGAACAGGTACTTGGCTACGCCCGACAAAAAGAAGACCGGCACGAAGACGATGCAGATGCACAAGCTTGAGACCAGGGCTGGCACCGCAATCTGGGCGGCGCCGTCCCGGATCGCGTCCAGCAGGTCGTGACCCTCCTCCAAGTAGCGGTCGATGTTCTCGATCGTCACCGTCGCATCGTCGACGAGGATGCCGCCAGCCAAGGCCAGCCCGCCCAAGGTCATGATGTTGAGCGG